>DATEIF010000688.1:0-25619 GCA_035279205.1 Vineibacter sp. | reverse complement strand
GACGCCGGTGATCTCGTCGACAAGATAGCACTCGAATTCGATGGCCATCGAGAGGCCGAATGCAAGCCGTGCTATCATGCCCGAGGAGTAGGTGAGCACGGGCGAATCCAGATAGTCACCCAGCTCTGAAAAATCCTCGACAAAGCGCACCACGCGGCGCACATCCTCGCCATAAATGCGCGCAACGAATTTAAGGTTGTCGCGACCGCTTACCTGGGGATGAAAGCTGCCGCCAAAACCCAAGGGCCAGGAAACCCGGACATTACGCCGGATGTGACCGGCATTGGGCAACTCAGTCCCCGCGATCAGCCGCAGGGTCGTCGATTTCCCGGCCCCGTTGACGCCCAGCAAGCCATAGGACCAGCCAGTCTCGAAGACGGCCGAGACGTTGTCGAGCACGACCTTCATGTGCTGCGGCGTCTTGTAGAACTTGAATACGTTATCGAGCTGGATCATTTTGCCACAAAGTCTCGCTCAGCATTTCTAGCATGGGCGGCAGCGAAATCGGAACGCGGACCTGATACGGTAGGTCGATGCACATCTCAACTGGTACCACGCAGTCCACATTTGCGCTGCTGCAACTTCAGTTCCGCGTCATCGTCGCCATCATGCTGCGCGACATCAGGACTCGGTTCTTCGGACATGGGGTGGGCTACCTGGTGATGATCGGATGGCCCCTGGTCCACATCCTGATCCTGCTGGCCATCTTCACGCTGCTCGGCCGCAGTACGCCCTATGGCGAAAGTCTGACCCTGTTCTTTGCCACCGGGCTGGTACCCTTCATGGCGTACAGCTACATGTCCCGTTGGACAATGATGGCGCTGATCTTCAACAAGGCGCTACTGGCGTTTCCCGTGATCAAGACGTTAGACGTGCTGTTTGCGCGCACTCTGCTCGAGGCCCTCGGTCATTTCTGCTCCATCATCCTGTTGCTGTTCATCCTCTGGATGTTTGGCATCGATTTCATGCCCATGGATCTCGTCCAGGCGTGCTATGCGCTGGGCGCCGCCATGCTGCTCGGCGCCGGGTTCGGCATTGTCAACGGTATCATCGCCATGGCCGTTCCGACCTGGGGCACCGGCTATGCCCTGGTGATCGTGGCCATGTACATGATCTCCGGGATCTACTTTGTGCCCAGCGCGATGCCGGAAATCGTTCGAGACCTCCTGTCGTTCAATCCTGTGCTCCAGACCGTCGAATGGATGCGCTCGGCGTACTACGAGGGCTATTCGACCATCCTCGACAAGAGCTATGCTATCTGGTTCGGCCTGGTGCACATTTCCGTGGGTCTTGTTATCGAGCGCCTCGTTCGTGGGCACCTTCTGATGGCGAGATAACCGATATATAGCCGGCGCGTCCGGCGTCCTACGAGACCGAAACCCGCGCCACGGCAAGCCGTGCTGATGTTCCCATTTCTGAACCTGTCTGCCGTCGGCGCCAAGCGGACGGGGCTGTCCACCTGGCAGGCCACGGCCGACAAAGCGGCGTTCACGGTCCGCCCGCGCCTCGGGCTTGCGCGCTATTGCGTGCTGTTCCTTGCAACGCCGGACAGTCCGCTGAATTCGTGCCTCGAGGTAGACTACGGACCAGACCGGGCACCTGACGTCCGCAAGCTGAACCACGCCGACCTTGGCATTTACACGATCTCCGGTTCCTCGATCAGACACGTCCGGCTGGTCCTGTCAGGTCGACCGGCGCGCTTCAGGTTCTGGGCCCGCGTGGCGCGCAGCCGGCATGCCGTGCAGCAGATGGTTGCCAGTTCCATCGAGGAAATGATGGCCGGAAAGGGGCCTGCGCCAGTCTGCGAGATTTTCAGCGGTGTGGAAGACCGGCACGACTTCGCGGCGCCGGCGAAGCGGCGGTTCAAGGGCAACGCGCAGCACTACGTGAAGCTGCTCACCATGGCAGCGTTGACCCCGATCAAGGCGCAGGTGAATGCCTCGTCAGAACCGCAGCTGTCCTTCGTCGTTCCCGTCTATAACACCTCGGCGCGGCACCTGGACGATCTCCATGCCTCGTTCCGGGCCCAGCCGGAGGGGACGGCCGAGTTGATCATGAGCGATGACGGCTCGACCTCAGACGAGACGCGCATGTGGCTCTCGGCGCACGCGACTGCGCCGTTCGTCAAGGTGGTCGTCAGCCACGAGAATCGCGGCATCGCGGCGGCGACAAACGCCGGTATCGCGGCGGCGCATGGTGTCTGGATCGGCTTGGTCGATCACGACGATGCGTTGTCTCCATTCGCTGTGGTCCGTATCCTGGATGCTCTGCACAAGCATCCCGAGGCTGCGTTCCTGTACACCGATGAGGTGATCACGGACGGGACGCTGAAACCGGTCGGCTACCACATGAAGCCGGCCTACGATCCCGTGCTTCTGTCGGGCGTCAACTACATCAATCACCTCTCGCTCTATCGACGCGATCGCCTGCTGAAGATCGGCGGCCTTCGTCCGGGATACGAAGGTTCGCAGGACTACGATCTTCTGCTGCGCTATCTGGCTGGATTGCAACGCCACGAGATCCTGCATCTGCCATTCCCGGCTTACCTGTGGCGGCGGCACGAACAGAGTTTCTCCGCGACGTCGCTCGATCGTGCGCTGAAGAGTGCGCGCTGCGCGCTGGGGGAGCAGTACGGTTCGGCCGAGACGCCATTGCCGGTCGAGGGCGCGATCGGACCGACACTGCACCGCGTGCGCCTCGACAAAGTCGTCAAGACGTGGCCGAAGGTATCCATCGTCATTCCCAGCCGTGATTCGTACGAGCTGATCTCACGCCTGTTCGAGGGCCTGACGAGCCGGACCGACTATCCCGAGCTCGAGATCATCGTGGTCGACAACGGCACAACGGATGCGCGCGTGCTGAAGCTCTACGAGCAGGCGCGCACGCGGATCCCGGGTTTCCGGGTCGAGATCAAGCCTGAGGCGTTCAATTTCTCGCGGCAGGTCAATCGCGGCATCGGGCTGGCCACGGGCGAGCATGTCCTGCTGTTGAACAACGACATCGAAGTGACGGATCCGCAGTGGCTGCGGGAGATGGTGTCGTGCCTGGCCTATCCGCGCACCGGCATCGTCGGCGCGCGTCTGCTCTATCCCGACCGGTCGCTGCAGCACGCAGGCGTGATCGTTGGCCTGTCTGGCCTGGCGGGGCACTGGTACCACGCCAAGCCGCAGGATTTTCCCGGGATGATGGGGCGGCTCAATGTGCGGCAGTCGCTGTCGGCGGTGACGGCGGCCTGCATGCTGATCTCGCGAGCGTGCCTGGACGAGGTCGGCCTGTTCGACGAGGAAGCGTTCGCTGTCGCCTACAACGATGTCGACTATTGCCTGCGTGCCGGCAAGAGCGGCTACCGGATCGTGTGGACGCCGTTCGCCACGCTGGTCCATCACGAGTCGGCCTCGCGCGGCAGCGACGAGCTGCCGGCCAACACCGCGCGGTTCGCGCGCGAGAAGGCCGCCCTGCGCGAACGCCACGCAACGGACACATTCGAGGATCCGGCGTTCAGTCCGTGGTTCCACCGCGGTCACTCGGATGGACGCCTCATCCTGTTGGACCGGCTGCCCGAACCGCGCTAGGAGAATGCGACCATCCGGATGTTGCTCATCCCGCCGCCGCGCCGGTATTACGTCGCCGTTTTTGATCAGGGAGTCGCCGCTTGCTTGCCAGACTGTTCCGCACCGCGTCGAGCCTGGTGGGGTTCCAGCCCCCGCACCGTAGCGGTTCGGACGGAGGTCGGAACGCCACCGACGTGGTTTTGGATCAGTATGTCGATGCCGCGCCCTGTCCGCAGAACGCCATCGATGCCGTGCCGGGCTGGAATCACGCGATGCCGCCGCATGTCGGAGCAGCCGCAGGCGATACTCATCTATACCAGGATGCCAGGATCCCATGGTGCCTGGAGCAGTTCGGATCCATCGCCGGCCGCAAGATCCTCGAGCTGGGGCCACTGGAGGGCATGCACACCTATCTGCTGGATCAGCAGCAGCCGGCGTTCATCCACGCGATCGAGGCGAACAGATTGGCGTTCCTGCGCTGCCTGATCACCAAGGAGCTGCTGGAGATCAAGCACGCGAAGTTCATGCTCGGCAACTTCCTGCCGTGGCTCGAACAGACCGACGTCAGGTACGACCTGATCGTGGCGTCGGGCGTCCTCTATCACATGAGCAATCCCGTCCGTCTGCTGGAGTTGATCGGCCAGCGCTCCGATGCCATCTATCTATGGACGCACTGTTTCAGCGAAGAGGCGATGCCCAAAGGGGACCTGCGGCGCGAGGCCCTGTCAGGCGAGGTCGAAACGATCGCCTTTCGTGGAATCAATGTGCCCCTGTACCGTCGCGGCTATCACAACGCATGGAAGGCAAAGGAGTTCTGTGGCGGCATGCACGATCGCCACTATTGGATGGAGAAGGATGATATTGTCAGAATCCTGGGCCTGCTGGGCTTCGACGACATCCGCATGGCCCACGACCATCCCGACCATCCCAATGGTCCGGCATTCTCCGTCTTCGCCCGGCGGACCACGGCAAGCGCTTGACCGGCGTGGCGAACTCGGCATGACTTGGCGCAAGATACTGACGGGATGGAAATGCTGACGATCGGCGGCCTGCGGCGGAAGTTCATTCGCTTGAACGGCGACTTCCGCCGGCACTATTTCGCTGATGTGCCGGTGGATCTGGATGCCATCGGCGAGTTCCGTAACGACGCTTTCCCGGCGAGCGGGCCCACATGCTGGCTCGATCGGCCCGATGCTCTGCTGGCGGTGGAACGGCGCCTCGCCGAGGAGGCGATCTCGGCAGACGATGCCGAGATCTGTCGGAAATGGATCGTGGACGGCTATTACATCGCGCCGGGGCTGATCGAGCACGACCTCCTGGACCGGACGTGGGAAGCCTATGAGCGGGCGGCGCGCGACGGCCGCATCGTCCTTCAGCCCGAGAGCGCAGGGGAGGCGGATCACCATCCAGGCCGCCAGCTCGATCCGCATTTGCAGGTCCCCGAAGTCGCGGCATTGCAGCGGCATCCGGGCATTCTGCGCATCGTCGATTTGCTGTTCGGGCGGCCGACGGTTCCGTTCCAGACGATCATGGGGCACAAGGGCAGCCAGCAGGCGCCGCATTCGGATGCGATCCACATGACGACGTATCCGCTCGGGTTCCTGGTCGCCAACTGGATTGCCTTCGAGGACATCCATCCCGACAGCGGCCCGCTGGAATATTACCCCAAGAGCCACCGGCTCCTGCCGTACCTTCTCAGCCGCGAAGTCGGGATCGCGCCATGGGAGTTCAAGGAAAAAGGCTACGGGGTCTACAACGAGCGATACGAGCCGGCGATCCGACGCCATCTCGACGTTCATGGCCTGCAACCGCAGTTCTTCTGCGCCCGAAAAGGCGACGTACTCTTCTGGCATTCGAACCTGGTGCACGGCGGGTCCGCCAGAAGGGACCTGAAACACTCGCGCCGCGCCCTGGTGTGTCACTACTTCGCCAAAGGCGCCGTGACGTACCACGACCTCTCTGGCAATCCGTCGCGACTGCATCGTGATGGGCTATATGCCGAAGCGCGACCCGACTGAGGGCCGCACTGGTTCATCCAAGTGCTGTCCGTATCGAGGCCAGAGACAGCGATGGATGGAAATGTGGATCGCGGCACACGCGACCGCCCCAGCGCTCCCAAAAGATGTCGCGCTCTTGCTGATATCGTTCGCTCACCGGCGTCGATCGGCCGCGGCTTGCCGACTCGTGATGAACGAGCACGCTCTGCGGCGTGACGATCGTGCGCCAGCCGCGCTCGGCCAGGCGCAAGCAGAGGTCGATGTCGTTCAGCTCGATCGGCAGGTTCTCGGCGTCGAAGCCGCCGGTGGCATCGAACTTCGCCTTCGCGACCGCTAGGCAGGCGGCGGTGACGGCCGAGACTTCGTGCGGCACGGTGTGGCGCTGCAGATAGCCCGGGGCGTTGCCCGGCGCGCCGCTGTCGATATGGCCGGAGACGCCGCCCAGGCCGATCACGACGCCGCCGTGCTGCAGGCGGCCTGAGGGGTAGAGCAGCTTGGCGCCGACGGCGCCGATGTCGGGGCGCGCCGCCCATGACAGCAGCGGGTCGAGCCAGGTTCCGTCGCGCGCTTCGACATCGTTGTTGAGGAACACCAGCACAGTCCCGCGCGCCTCGCGCGCGGCCTCGTTGCACAGAAGCGAGAAGTTGAACGGGCCCGGCCGCGCGATCACCCGATAGCGGTTGTCCGCTTTCAGTGAGTCGTAAAAGCGCTGTGTCTTGGCCTCGACACTGCCGTTGTCGACGATGATCACCGCGTCGTCGGCGGCGAGCGCCATGTCCAGGCTCCGCACGCAGGCCGACAGCAGGTCGGCCCGGTCCTTCGTGGGGATGATGATCGTGGCGCTCGGCCGGCCGGCACCGCAAGGCTCTTCGCTTCGTTCGGGACGACGGACGGCGTTTCGGGGGCGGCGAAAGGAGCGGGTCAGGATCACCCGCCGGATGTGCTCGACATCATCGGCGCTGACATTCGCGAGCTGCCCGCCCAGGCCGTCGCTGACGAGCGTGTTGAGCCTCAGCCGCGTCGCGTCGCGCGGCGTAAGCCAGCGGCGGCGGACGAACAGCGCCGAGCCGATGTAGTGCGCGGCGGTTTGGAAAGCCGGGCTCCAGTCGGGCTTCAGCCGTGGATCGATGTAGCGGCCGCTCGTGTCGATCGCTTCGTCATCGCCGTAGAAGACAGATGCTGTGGCGTGTCGCATCGCATGCTCGGCCAGAACGGCCAGCGCGTAGGGCGGCAGACGGTCGCTGCTGTCGATGACGCCGATGAGGTCCTCCGCCGCCATGTCGCCGCACAGGGCAGCGACGTGGCCGTCCGCGTCAAACCATCGCAGGCGCCCGGATGCCGCCGCCGCGTCGAAGCCGGCCGTGGGGTGTGCGGGCGCGGCTAGGGGGGAGGCGGGGACCACCGCCGCTACCGACCACTGTGGATAAGGCTGCTGCGCCAGCTGATCGAGGAGATCGTGGACATGCGCCATGCGCTGGTGGTCGTCGGCGCTGACGAAGATCCGGATGTGCGGGCCCTGCGACCAGTCCGCGCGCGGCGCATCGAGCCCGGCAGGATCAAGCTCGCGCCAACGCTCAGCGCGCCAGGCGTGGTAGTGCTCGAAGGCGGTGCTGCCGAACGTGATGGCCAGCTGACGATGGGCCTGATGGCGGCGGCCGATGCATCGCTGGGCGATCGCTTCCAGCGTGCGGCCAGGCTGCCGCGACCATGCCTTGGCGAGAAGCGCTGCGCGCGCGAGTGGCCGACAGGAGTCGACCTCGAAGCCGAACGGGCCGGCTTTGTCGACGGGCGAGATCAGGACCTCGCGTGCATCCCGCGGCACGGGGCCGATCCATGTCGCGCGGCCGAACAGCGGCGCCGGCGCCAACTGGTCGCGATGGCCGCTCGCTGTGATGAACCGTATGATCGGTCGCGCCAGCGGATCGAGGTAGCTCGACCGGTAGGCCAGCTCGATCCAGCGTCCGGCCGGCACGCCGCCGGCAAAGCGCAGCTTCAACCACGGCGTTGCGGTCTGCGCCACGAAGCCGCCATGCGCGTGGTCTATGTTATCCCCCGGTTCCAGTTGGACGGTAGGCGACGCCGTTCTTGTTGTGCTGGTCATCTCGAGGCAGGCAATGGGATGCGCGGCGGTGAGTGTGGCGGGCTTGGCGTGATCAGCATACACACACTGCACGCGCCACCCATCCCCCACTTGCAATTCCGCCGCTGCCGCCGTAACCGCTAGGCGGCATGGCGATGCCCAACAGCAAATCGTGCGCCGGCACAGGGCGCCTTCTCGACATCTCCCGGCTCCTCTCGCGGCTGCATCGGCGGACGCCCACCGGCATCGATCGGGCGGAGCTTGCCTATGTGCGCCACTATCTCGACCACGCCGAAGCCGACGGCAGGGAGGTCCGGTTCGTCCTCACCACGCCGCTGAACACCGGCCTGCTGCGCCGCCGGCTGGGCGAGAACATCGTACGCTCGGCGGTCCAGCGCTGGTGCCCGCCGGTGGACGATCCGGCGGCCGAGGCGGCCTATCGCCGGCTGTGCGACATCCTGCGCACGCCGCTGGGCGCCGATGGCGGGCATCGGATCATCACCAGCGCACCGGCGTCGCCCGATATCCTCGACAAGCGCACCGAAGCGCTGATCGCCGCTGCTTACGCCCAGGCGACAGTGGCTGGGGCCGCGGTCCCACGCCTGCCTGCGGCGCGCGACACGCTGCCCTGGTACCTGCAGGCCTCGCACATCAATCTCGATGCACCGCGGCGCCTGAGCTGGCTGAAGGCCAGCGGCCTGCCTAGCGCCTTTCTGTTGCACGATCTTATCCCCATCAGCCATCCCGAGTACTTCCTGCCGGGCGAGGAGGGCGATCATCGCCGCCGCATGGCGACGCTGGCGCGCCTAGCCGATGTCGTGATCTTCAACTCGAAGATGACTGGCGATGCCTGGCGCGCCCATCTCGATGCCACCAATTTGCCACAGCCGCTCGGCGCGGTGGTGCCGCTGGGGGTGGAAGACACATTCCGTGCCGGTCACGACGGCCCTTCGCCGTCGGCCGTGGCGGTGCCGTACTTCGTCGCCGTCGGCACCATCGAGGCGCGCAAGAACATCGCCTTCCTGCTGCATGTCTGGCGGCAGTGGACGCAGGACGGGCGGGCGCCGCGCGCGCGCCTGATCATCATCGGGCGGCGTGGCTGGGAGAGCGAGAACGCCTTCGACCTGCTCGACCGCAGTCGCGCGCTGGCATCCTCGATCATCGAGGTCGCCGAGCTGGGCGACGTGGCGCTGGCCGCCCTGCTGCGCGGCGCGCGCGCCCTGCTGGCGCCGTCGCTGGTCGAGGGCTTCGGCCTGCCGATCGTCGAGGCCCTGGCACTCGGCGTGCCCGTCATCGCCTCCGACATCGACGCGCATCGCGAGGTCGGCGGGTCGTTCGCAGAATATATCGATCCGCTCGACGGACCCGGGTGGATCGCGGCGCTGGAAGACTATGTGCACAATGATGCAGTACGACGCGAAACCATGCGACTACGCGCCCGGCAATATCGGGCGACGACATGGGCGGATCACATCGGTGCCGTAGAAGATCTCCTCACGGCTAACATGCAACAATAATGCTACAACCATTACGGTATTGCGCCAAAGATAAAAAGCTAAAAATCAGCTGAATTCTTTGTTCAGCGCTTCGCTAAAAGCCCTATGGATTACACAAGATTACAAATGACGGGCACCCTGGAACTGGTCTATGACGAATCTGGCTTGCACAATTTTTGCACCCCGCAATTTTTTCCATGGCGGGGGTTCGCCTGACTAGCGGAACTCGAATGGCGCCGACAAGAGCGGGAGCGATCGTGGGAAAAAAAGCAGATCGCAAGTCGAAGCAACGCCAAGTTGCTGTCATTGGTTACGCGCTGCGGGTTCCCGGAGCGTCCGATCGTCAGGCGTTCTGGCGGCTGTTGTCGGAGGGGCGCTGCGCCGTCACGCGCGTGCCGGCCGACCGCTTTCCGCTCAACACGTTCTATCACCCGAGGGCCGGCGCCGACATCCCCGGACGCAGCTATACCTTCGCGGCCGGCGTGCTCGACGACGTGTGGTCGTTCGATCCGGCGGTGTTCGGCATCAGCCCGCGCGAGGCGGCGCAGATGGATCCGCAGCAGCGCCATCTGCTGCAGGTCGTCTACGAGGCGGTCGAGCATGCCGGGCTGCGGCCCTCGCAGCTGGCCGGCAGCCGCACCGGTGTCTATGTCGGGGCCTCGTCATCCGACTACGCAACGCGCTTCATGTTCGATCCCAGCGCGGTCGACGTGCACATGATGACCGGCAATACGCTGAGCATCATCTCCAACCGGCTGTCCTATTGCTTCGACCTGCGCGGCCCCAGCTTCACCGTCGATACCGCGTGCTCCTCGTCGCTGGTCGCCATGCACGTGGCGCTCGACGCCATTCGCGAGGGCAAGATCGACACCGCCATCGTCGGCGGCGTCAACCTGCTGCTCTCGCCGTTCTCGTTCGTGGGCTTCTCGCGCGCATCCATGCTGTCGCCGTCAGGCCTGTGCAAGGCGTTCGACGCCTCGGGCGATGGCTATGTGCGCGCCGAGGGCGCGCTGGCGCTGGTGCTGCGTGCCGCCGATGCCGCCGAGCGCAACGGCGATCGCGTCCATGCCATGGTCGTCGGCTCGGGCATCAACCAGGACGGCCGCACGACCGGCCTGTCCCTGCCGTCGTCCGACGCGCAGGCTGCGTTGCTGGAACAGGTCTACCGCGACAACGGCATTGCTGCCGACGACCTGGCCTTCATCGAGGCCCACGGTACGGGCACGCGGGTCGGCGATCCCGCCGAGGCGGAGGCGCTGGGCACGATCCTGGGACAGAAGCGGACGGCAGCGCTGCCGATCGGCTCGGTGAAGACCAACATCGGCCATCTCGAGCCGGGCTCGGGCCTGGCGGGCGTGATCAAGTCGATCATGGCGCTGAACGAGGGCGTGCTGCCGCCGTCGTTGCATTTCAATGAGCCCAACCCCGATATCCGCTTCGAGGAACTGAATCTCACGGTCGCGGCGCAGCCGACGAAACTCCCGAAGGTGAAGGGACTGCGCTACGCCGGCATCAATTCGTTCGGCTTCGGCGGCTCCAATGCGCACGTGGTGTTGCGCGAGCCGGAGCGGAAGGCCGCGGTCGAGACGGTGAAGGCGAACGGGGCGGGGCCGACACCGCTGATTCTGTCCGCCTACGGCGCCGATGCCCTCAAGGCGCTGGCTGACCGCTATGCCGCGCGCCTGCCCAAGGGCAATCACGCCGAGGCCAACGCAGTGGCCAATGCCGCGGCACATAGCCGCGACCTGCTGCCCGAGCGCATGGTCGTCGCCGGCGCCAATGCGCGCGCATCGCTGGTCGCGCATGTGAACGGCGAGGCGGTGCCGGCGGTCTGGCGCGGCAAGGCGCTGGGCAGCGAACTGGATGTCGGCTTCGTCTTTGCCGGCAACGGCTCGCAGTGGGCCGGCATGGGACTCGCGGCCTATCAATCGAACGCCGCGTTCCGCGATGCCCTGCAGAGGTTCGACGCGCGCTTCAAGGCCATGGCCGGCTGGTCGGCCATCGAGGCCCTGCAGTCATCGGATCTTGCGGTCGACATCCGCCGCGCCAGCCGCGCGCAGCCGCTGATCCTGGCGCTGCAGGTGGCCACGGTCGAGGCGTTGGCGGCACACGGGCTGACGCCGTCGCTGGCGATCGGTCATAGCGTCGGTGAGATCGCCGCCGCCTGGTGCTCGGGTGGCCTTGACCTCGATGACGCGATCCGCGTCGTGCTGGCGCGCAGCCAGCTGCAGGAGATCACGCGCTACCAGGGCGGCATGGCTGCCGTGCTGGTGTCGGCGGCGGAAATGCAAACGCTGCTCGAGCGCCAGACGTTCGACGGGCTGGAAGTCGCCGCCATCAACAGCGCGCGCAGCGTGACGGTGGCGGGTCCCAACGCGGTGCTCGAAGCGTTCGTGAAGTACGCCGAGCAGGAGCGCTGGGGCGTCAAGCGCCTGGACCTGGACTATCCCTTCCATTGCGCCTTGGTCGATCCCATCCGCGATCGCCTGCTGGAGGACCTGGCCAACATCAGGCCGTTGGCCACCCGCATCCCGCTGATCTCGACAGTGACGGGCGAGGAGATCGCCGGCGAGACCCTGAGCGCCGACTATTGGTGGCGCAACGTGCGGCGGCCGGTGGCGTTCGAGGCCGGCATGCGCAGCGTCTGCGAGCGCGGCGTGCGCGTCCTGCTCGAAGTCAGCCCGCGCCAGGTGCTGGGCGGCTACCTCAACGACTCGCTGCGCCGCCAGAGCCTCGACGGCGCGGTGATCGACACGCTGGGGCGCGATGGCAAGGAACAGGCCGACGAGATCCAGGCCGCGGTCGCGCGCGCGCTCGTGGTCGGCGGCCGCGTCGACCTCGACCGGTTCGTGGGACCGCGCGTGCAGCCGGCTGCCGAGCTGCCGAATTACGCCTGGCAGCGCCGACAGATCGGCTTCCCTGATACCGGCGAGGCGTTCCGCACCTATGCCGCGCTGCCGCATCCGCTGCTGGGTACCAGCGTGCGCGCCCATTCGCACGAATGGTACACCGCGATCGATCCCGGGCTCTTCCCGTGGCTCGAAGACCACCGGGTCGAAGACGCCGCCGTGTTCCCGGCCGCCGGGTTCATCGAGATCGCCTTGGCCGCGGCGCGCCAGACCTTCGGCGACGGCGCCCTGGAAGTGCGTGACCTCGAGATCCTGCAGCCGCTGGTGTTCGACGCCGAGCGGTCCTTCGAGGTGATGACGCGGGTGTCGCACGACACCGGTGTGCTCGAGATCCGCTCCCGTCCGCGGCCCGGCGAGGACGACTGGTCGCTGCACGTGAAGGCTACCGTGGCGCAGGCGCCCGTGCCTGACGTGACGGTCGAGCCGCTGACGGAACCGGCCTGCGATGTCTTCGATGCCGATCGCCTCTATGCGTTGGCGCGCCGTCGCGGCCTGATGTACGGGCCCGCCTTCCGCAAGGTCGATTCGATCGATGTCGTCGACGATCGCCGGGCGCGCGGCACGTTTGTCGCGGCGCGGCCGATGGCCGAGAACCTGCTGGTGGATCCGACCATCCTCGATTCGGCGTTCCACGTATCGTTCGCGCTGGCGGAGATGGACGCCGGCCTGGCGCCCGATGCGCGCTTCCTGCCGGTGCGCGTCGGCTCGTTGCGCGTCTTCCGGCCGGGCGCGCCGGTGGCGACCGGCTGGTGCCGCATCACGCTGGCGACGGCGCGTTCGCGCGTCGCCGATTTCGTGCTCTTCGATGCCGCCGGCAACGTCGTGGTGCAGGCAGCGCAGGTGCGCTTCCGCACGGCGCCGCGCACGGTTCGCGAGACACCCGACAGCCTGGCCTACCGTACCGGCTTCGTGCGCCTGCATGAGCGGGCGCAGCCTTCGGCCGCGTCGGTCGTGTACGCCGGTGGTCCGGCAGCGGCGCTGGCGGACACTGCGCGCACGGTGAGCGACGTCGAAGCGGCACGCGATGTGTCGCTCGTGCTCGATGTCGGCGCCCGCGCCGCGGCCTATCTCACCCTCAAGCAGGTGATGGGCGAGGCCAGTGCCGTCGCGGTGCCCGAGCTTGTCGCCAGTGGTCAGGTGTCCATGGCGTCGTGGCCGCTCATGGCGCGCATGCTGACGGAGCTGTCCGACGCCGGCCTGGCGTCGGACACGGAGGAGGGCTGGAAGCTCAGCGACGCGCCTGACTTCCCGTCGATCGCCGAGCTGGTCAACGTGCTGATGACCCGCTATCCGGCTTGGATCGCGGAGGCGACATGCCTGGCGCGCCTGCCTGAGGTCCTGCCGCGCCTGCTGCGTGAGGGGATCGACAGTGCCGGCGGCTACGGGCAGGCGGTGCTCGAGCACCTGGAAAGCGGCTCCCCCGCCACATTGCGGCTGGCCAGCGTCGTGCACCGCGCGGCAAGCGATCTGCTTGCGCGCTGGCCTGCGGACAGTCCGTTGCGCGTGCTGGTGGTGGGCGCTGCCAATCTGCCGATGGCGGTCAGGCTGGCGCCGGCCGTGGCGGCGCTGCACGGACGGATCGTCGCCACGGATATGGATGCCGATCGCCTGAAGGCGGCGCAGCTCGGACTCTCCGATGCGGCTGCGGCGCAAGTTCAGGTGATGGAATGGGATGAGGCGCTGGATACGGCCGGCGGCGGCTACGATCTGGTGCTGTGTGCCGGCGCGCTGCATCACGTCGCCGTCGCGCCGGGCAAGCTCGACTTCCTGGCGCAGGCGATCCGTCGCGGCGGCGCGTTGATCGCCGTGGAACCGGCGCCCAGCTTCTTCGCCGACGTGGTGCATGGCCAGCGGCTGGCCTGGTGGGTGGGATCGGTGAATCCCGATTTCCCCGTCGGTGCCATCCTGGCCGAGCGCGACTGGCAGCAGGCGCTCGAGTCGGCCGGCCTGAAGACGGTGACCGTTCAGGCACTGGGCGGCGAGGCAGCGGCCGGACTGTTGGTCAGCGGCGTCGCCACCGGACGCAGCGGTGCGCTTGATGTGCCGCGCGATGTCGGCGCCCGGTCGATGATCGTGGTCGCCGACGCCACCGCCGACAGCCATGTGCTGGCCGATCTGCTGCAGTCGCGGCTGGCCGGCACCGGCCGGGTGGTTCCACTGCGCTCCAGCGAAGGACCACACCAGGCGCGCAGCGCGCGCCGTGTGCGCGTGATCGACCTGCGGGAGTCCGAAGCGGCCGCCGGCGCCATCGCCGACCTCGGCGCCGACTCGGCCATTACCGACATCATCTTCGTCGCCTCGGATCGCGCGCCATCGGCGGAGCCGGTGGCGGCCCTGTCGCGCCGCTCGATCGCGATGATCAACCTGGCGCAGGCCGTGGAGAACGCCGGCACGGTTCGTCTGTGGATCGTCTGCACCGGCGCCATGAGCGGCGTGGTCGACGGGACGGCGCCCAATCCGACCCAGACCGGACTGTGGGCCGCCGCGCGCGTGCTGCAGAACGAGTTCCCCGGTGTCGAGGTGCGTTGCCTCGATGTCGATCCGTCCATCGGCACCGACATCGCCGCCACGCGCATCTCGGATGCCATCACCCACATCACCGCCGAGCGCGAGGTGCGGTTGAATGCGCAGGGGCGCGTGGCGCTGCGCGTGCTGCGCGGCGGCGTGCTGCCGGAACAGGATACGGCGCCGGCCGGCACGCAAGCCGCGCTGCGCCTTGTCATCGACCGATCCGGACAATCCGATGGCTTCGTCTGGCGTACGGTATCGCGTCGCGCGCCTGCAGCCGATGAGGTCGAGATCGCGGTGTCGGCCACGGGCCTCAACTTCCGCGACGTGATGTGGAGCCTCGGCTTGCTGCCGGACGAGGCGCTGGAGAACGGCTTCACCGGGCCGACCATCGGCATGGAGTGCGCCGGTATCGTCAGCGCCGTGGGATCGGCGGTGACCGGCCTCAAGGCCGGCGATCGCGTCGTGGCGTTTGCCGCGGACGCTTTCGCCAGCCATGTCACCGTCGGCGCCCACACGGTGGCGCGCATCCCGGACGGGATTTCGGCGGAAGCCGCCGCGACATTGCCTGTCGCCTTCCTGACGGCGTATTACGCGCTGGTGCACCTGGCGCGGCTGGATGCCGGCGAGATCGTTCTTGTCCATGGCGGTGCCGGTGGCGTCGGCCTGGCGGCGCTGCAGATCGCCAAGCTGCGCGGCGCGAAAGTCATCGCGACGGCCGGGTCGCCGGATCGTCGCACGCTGCTGCGCGAGCTCGGCGCCGATCATGTGCTCGACTCGCGAAGCCTCGCTTTCGTCGACGATGTGCGCCGGATCACCGACGGCGCCGGTGTCGACGTGGTTCTGAACTCGCTCGCCGCGGAGGCGATGGAGCGGTCGGTCGACTGCCTGAAGCCGTTCGGCCGCTTCCTGGAGCTGGGCAAGCGCGACTACTACACCAACCGCCATCTCGGATTGCGGCCGTTCCGCAACAACCTCTCGTACTTCGGCATCGATGCCGATCAGCTGCTCAGTCACAACCGCAATGTCGTGCAGCGGCTGTTCAGCGAACTGATGGCGTTGTTCGCCAGCGGCGAGCTGGTGCCGTTGCCGTATCGCATCTTCGAAGCCGACGATGCCGCCAAGGCGTTCCGCCTGATGCAGCGCTCCGGCCATATCGGCAAGGTGCTCGTGCAGCCACCGTCATCGGTGCCGCCATCGGCAGCGATGGCACGTCCGTTCCAGGTCAATGCCAAGGGCCGCTATCTGATCGTCGGCGGCCTCGGCGGCTTTGGCCTCGCGACGGCGCAGTGGCTTGCCGCCAAGGGCGCCGCGCATCTCGCGCTGATGAGCCGCTCGGCCAAGCCGAGCGACGAGGCAGCCACGGTGCTCGCCGGCCTCAAGGAGCAGGGTGTCCGCGTCGATCTCGTCGCGGTCGACGTGACCGACCGCGCGGCGCTGGAGCGCTATCTGATCAGCCTCGAGGGCGACAAGATCCCGCTCAAGGGTGTCTTCCACACCGCGATGGTCATTGATGATGCGCTGGGCAAGGACCTCGACAGGTCGCGCATGGATGCGGTGCTGCAGCCCAAGGTCGCCGGTGCCCACAACCTCGACCAGCTCACGCGGCGCTTCGACCTCGACTGCTTCGTGCTGTTCTCCTCGGCGACGGTCCTGATCGGCAACCCCGGCCAGACCAACTATGTCGCCGCCAACGCCTTCCTCGAGGGCCTGGCGCAACGGCGTCGTGCTGAAGGCCTGCCGGCGCTGGCTATATCGTGGGGCGCCATCGGCGATGTCGGCTACCTGGCACGCAACGCCAACGTGAACCGGGCGCTGGCGCAGCGCCTGGGTGGCGCGGCATTGTCAGCAGCCGAAGCGTTGGCTGGGCTGGACCTGTTGCTGGCCCGCGACGGCCGCGAGGTTGCCGGGGCAGCGCTCGGCTATGCGCGAATCGACTGGTCGCTGGCGCGCAAGGAATTGACACTGTCGCGCACGCCGCTGTTCGAGGATCTGCACCTCAAGGATGCGGCCGCCGACGGCACGTCGATGGCGGCCGAGGAATTGTTGCGCATGTTGCGCGATTTGCCCGAAGCGGAGGTCCAGGACAAGCTCGCCGACATTGTTGTCGCCAACATTACGCGCACGCTGCGCTTACCGACGGCTGACGTCGATCGCAACCGCGCCCTGTCCGAGTTCGGCATGGATTCGCTGATGATGCTCGAACTGCGGACCGCCGTCGAAGAGACGATGGGGATCGAGATTCCACTGATGTCGCTGACCAGCAGCCTGACCGTCATCGACATCAGCAAGCGCTTGGCTTCGATGTTGCGCAATCAGGAGAAAGCGCTAATGTCGGGCCAGATGTCGGCATTGACGCAGGGCCATCTCAGCGTTCCGGAGATAGCCTCGGATGCCGAGATTGCCGCAGCAGCAGCCGCTGTTGCGCAGCGTGCCAAGAGCGTGGATGGTGTTCTGTGAACGACGGCGCCGCACCGAACTCACTCTCGAAACGGGCTGTCGCAGACAAGCTGCTCGACAGGCTGCGGACATCGGCATCACCGGCAGCGGAGAAGCTGGCACCGCGTCGTGCCTCGCCGCTGGCGGCAGGCCGGCGTGCCGCCGACTTCGCAGCGCTGCCTGAGTATCAGGCGCTGCGTGTGCAGCGCGCTGCTGCCGACATGCTGAAGATCGAGGTGCCGCTCTTTCGCATGCACGAAGGCCGTGCCGCGGACACGACGGTTGTCGACGGCCGGCACGCGATCAACTTCTCGACCTATGACTATCTGGCGCTGAATGGCGATCGTCGCGTGGTGGCCGCGGCCAAGGAAGCGATCGACCGCTACGGTACCTCGGTGGGCGCCAGCCGGCCGACAGCCGGCGAGCGTCCGATCTATCGCGAGCTCGAAGCGGCGCTGGCGAAACTGCACGGCACCGAGGATGCGCTGTGCTTCGTCAGCGGGCACGCCACCAACGTCACGGTGATCGGCTGCCTGCTGAGCAAGAAGGACATTATCATCGCCGACGCCTTGTCGCACAACAGCATCCTGGAAGGCGTGAAGCTGTCGGGCGCGACCAGCGTGATGTTCCCGCACAACGATCTGGATGCGCTCGAGAGCCTGCTGCGCGAGCATCGGCCACGCCATCGGCGAGCCATGATCGTTGTCGAGGGCCTCTACAGCATGGACGGCGATGTCCCCGACATGCGTCGCCTGCTGGCGATCAAGCGCCGCCACGATGCCTGGCTGATGGTCGACGAGGCGCATTCGGATGGCGTGCTGGGCGAGCGCGGCCGCGGCATCGCTGAAGAGCAGGATATCGATCCGACGGAAGTCGAGATCTGGATGGGTACGCTCAGCAAGGCGTTCGCGTCGACGGGTGGCTACATCGCCGGCAGCAAGCCGCTGATCGAATTCCTGAAGCTGCAGGCGCCGGGCTTTCTCTATAGCGTCGGCATGCCGCCGGCGATGGCGGCTGCAGCGCTCGCCGCGCTGCAGATTCTCGAGCAGGAGCCCGGTCGCGTCGCTGCCCTGCGCGCCAATGGTGCCTTGTTCCTGCAGCGCGCCCGTGCCGCGGGTCTCGACGTCGGGCTGAGCATCGGCGCGTCGGTCGTCTCGGTCATGACCGGCGATACGCTCACCACGGTGCTGCTAGCCAACCGGTTGCTGCAGCTGGGACTCTATGTCGTGCCCATCATTTTCCCTGCGGTCGGTGAGAAGCAGGGGCGCTTGCGGTTCTTCATCACAGCGCGCCATACGGCGCAGCAGATCGAAACAGCGGTCGACCTGACGGCGCGCGAGCTGTCGCGGCTGCGCAAGGAAGCGCCGCTGGCGATGGGATTGGCGCAGGTCGGCGGCTAGTACCTGGAATCGCGGGTCGCTGACACACCTGTCATCCCGAGCGTAGCGAGGGATCTCCCGCGAATGGCGCACCATGCGTCGATCGCAGGAGATCCCTCGCTACGCTCGGGATGACAGTCGCGACTCACCTTCCACCGATAGCCGGTACTAGACGCTGCCGTCAGGATCTTGACTCGGTGTCAGGCGCGACCTCGGCGCGAAAACCGCTGAGGATCCAGTCCTGGAGCGTCGCCGGCAGCAGTGCCAGCAGGCGGATGCCGAACACCAGCTGCCACGGGAAGGCAATCACACGACGCTTCTGGTCGAGGTGCCGGCGTATATGGCGCGCCGCCTTGTCTGCCGACCAGGAGAAGGGCTTGGCGCTGCGCTGCTGGTCGGCCATCGGGGTCTCGACATAGCCCGGGCAGACGACGCTGACGGCAATTCCACGCGACCGCAGGCGAATGCGCAACGCCGTCCCATAGGAGACGAGTCCCGCCTTGCTGGCACTGTAGGATGGCAGGTCCGGTTGCGGTGCCAGCCCGGCCAGCGAACTGATCAATGCGATGTGGCCGCCGTGGCGCGCCTGCATACGATCGACCAACGCCGCCACAGTGCTGATCGCGCCTCTCAGGTTGATATCGATCACCCGCAGTGCCGCCGCGGCAGCCTCCGTGCGACGCTGTGGGTCGATACCCGACAGGATGCCGGCATTGGCGATCAGCAGATCGACGGGATGCGCTGTGTCGAAAGCCTGTAGCCAGGCGGTCGTGGCGTCGGTGTCGCGGACATCGATGGCGTCGGTTTCGACCATCGCGCCGCGGTCGCGGCAGGCACGCGCGACCGCATCGAGCCGTCCGGTATCGCGGCCCAGAAGTCCGAGGATCGTGTCCTTGCCGGCATATTCCAGGGCCAGCGCCTGGCCGATGCCGCTCGATGCGCCGGTGATCACGACGGTCTGGCCCATCAGTGACCCCCTGACGGCTCGGTGACGGCGCGCGGCGGCAGCCAGGGCAGGCCGTCCTCCAGCCGTTGCACGGTGGCGGGAACCGCCAGGTCGAGCGCCTCCTTGGTGTAGTAGCCGCCGCGGATGTGGAGCGCGCCTGCCAGCAGTCGCACGAAATCGCCGACCAGATCCATGTCCGGCGGCGTCGGCTGGGACCAGAAGTCGTCCAGGGGGCCCTGGAACGTCATGCCGGGGACATCGAAGATCGCGTTGCCCAGAACTTTGAGAGGGCAACCCCGCTGCAATGCGAACAGACCGACCGTGCTGTTGACCAGAACGCATCCCGCCAAGCCGACCAGCATCTGCCCGATGTCACCGCCATCCACGTAAAAGACACGGTCTCCGACGCCATGGCGCTGGGCCATTTCGGTGATCACGCGGCGCCATGCCGTGAGGCCGCTGTCCAGCGGATGGACCTTCACCACCAGGCGCGCCGTGGGCGGCGCATGCTTGGCGAAAGAGGCGATGATTTCGTCCGCTGCCGCCGGCATGTCGGGGTAGGGCGAATGGTCGCGGATCTGGAAGTCGGTCGACAGTTGCAGGGGAAAGATGAAAGTCGGCGCCGTCGATCCGTTCAATGCCGCAAGCGCGCGCGCCGTGTGCCGCTTTTCGATCGGAGACAGCAGCCACCGCCGGATCCAGCCGGCGTATTCGGCGAACGGATGATAGATGGCATGTCGCTTATACCGCGGATGGTGCAGCCGGAAGAACACTTCGCCGATGGTGTAGGCGATGTCCGTCACAGCCAGCCGCCAGAAGGGGGTCGAGCAGCGGATCGTCAGATCCGGCGGCTCGAAGCGCTGCGCCAGTGAGCGGATCGTCTCGGGGTCCCGCGGCATGCGCGAATAGGTGCTCATGCCGTCGCGTTCGAGCACCAGCCAGTCCGGCCGCAGATAACCGAGTTCCGAGCAGATGATCTCGGCGCCCCGCCGGCGCGCCTCTTCAATGGCAATGCGGTGGTAGGGCCGGCGGTCGCCCAGCAGGAAGAGGTGGGTGATCGGGTTGGCATCCAGGAAGCGGGCGATATACGCTCGCCAGGCGTCGAGCGAGCCGCGGTAGTTGGTCGCCGGCAGACGCCAGAACAGGCGGTCGCCGAAATGCAGGTTGATCCGCGACACACGGTGCCCCCGGGCGATCAACTGCCGCGCGACCTGTTCCATGTAGAACGATGTCGGTCCCTGCAGGAAGAGTACATGCATCGGTGTCTTGCGCTCTTGCTGTCCGGCGCTTTGCTCAACCATGATCTCTCTCTGAACTCCCCCAGAAGCCTTGCAGGTTGTGCCCGCTCTTAGCGGCTCCAGGGCGATTTGTCACGGCATGCCCGCACCGCGGGGTTGCGTCCGCCGTCGTCCTGTGACTCTATGCATGCCCGCTGGCGGGTGCCGGCACCAATCCGTGTGCCGGCCGCCGCCGGAGGCAGCCCCTTGCTGTTCGCCGTATCTTTCGTCCTTTACCTGCTTCTGGCTCTGTTTGTGGACGCGCTGGCCGCGCCGCGGGGGCGCTTCTTCAAACGCCCGGCCTGGGCGCTGCTGACGGCCGGGCTGACCCTGGCTTTGCTGTACGGCGTGTGGTTCGCCGCATCCTGGCGGCCGATCTTTTCTGGCAACGCCACCATCACGACGTTCGTGATCGTGATGCTGATCTCGAACTACAAGGTCCGCAACGTCCAGGAACCGCTCAACTTCGTGGACTTCGCGCTGATCCCCCAGATCCTGCGTCACCCGAAGCTGTACCAGGCCGAGTTCCTGACGCACCCTCTCTTCCATGCCGGCATCGCGGCGGTGCTGGGAATCATCTTCCTGTGGTGTCATTTCGTGGAGCCGTCGATGCTGCCCGACGGTCACCTGTGGGACTGGGCCATCCCGGGTGCGGTGGTGCTGGCGGCGATCATCGGCTGGGGGATCGCGGGGCCGCTGCCGGCATGGTTCACGTCGGCGGTTCATCGCCGCATGATCCCGGCGGACTCGGCTCGCCATGTCCGTGAGTTCGGACTTGCCGCATCACTGACGGCAGGGTTGATCGGATGGCGGCAATCGATCAGCGGGTCGCGCGCATGGCCCTCGTTGGCCAGCCTCGCGAAAGCGACGTCGCCGCGGCCATCGCCGATCGTGATCGCGGTGCAGTCGGAGTCCTTCCTGGACTTGCGCGCGGCGGGCCTGCACGACGTGGCGCTGCCGGCGCTGCAGGAAGCCCGCGACCATGCCGTGGCGCATGGACGCGTCAAGGTACCGGTGCAGGGCGCCTGGACGCTGCGCTCGGAGTTCGCCTTTCTGGCCGGCCGGTCGCTTGAGTCATTTGGCCTGGATGGGCTGCATCCCTATCTGCGCCTGCGCCAGCCGCCGCGGACGATGGCGCATCACCTGCGCGATGCCGGTTTCTCGACGCTGTTTGTCCATCCCTTCGACCTCGACTTTTTCAACCGCCGCCGCGCGCTGCCGCAACTCGGATTCGATCGCTTGCTGGGTGAGCCGGATTTCGAGGGCACGCCGCGCGATGGGTACTACGTGCCGGACCTGGCGCTGGCCGAGCGGGTGCTGGCCATGGCGGCGGCGGAGCCGCGCCCTTTCTTCAGCATGATCGCCACCATGGAGAATCACAATCCATGGATCAAAGGCCGTTTGCCGGGCATCGATTCGCCGGTCGAGCAGTACGTTCACCACCTGCACAATGCCGACCGCATGATCGGTCGTATTGTCTCCGGGCTGAAACAATTGGGACGCCCGGCGGTGTTCGCCTTCTATGGCGATCATGTCCCGACCATGCCGGCACTGGCGGATCCCTTTCCGGACCCGCGTACCGATTACTTCGTCATGGGGCTGCGCAATGGCGCGTGGCTCGCGGGCGAGCAACGTGACTGCGCCCTGCATGAGATGGCCGACATGGTGCTGGCGACCCTGGACAGGGTCTGCGATTCGCACGACTGAAGCAAATACAGCACCGGGCAGGTGTTCAGTGCCCACGAAAGCCCGTACAATGCCGGCGCTGCAGATGGGGGTCGGCGGGCCTGGAAGCCGACGAGATGAAGTTCGTTCACCACGCGTTTCGACTTCGGTCAGCGCTACAGGGGCAGGGATGATGACAGCGAACGTCCTCATGGTGTTTCCGCGCTTCAATCCCAACTCCTTCTGGAGCCTCCAGGCGGCGTGCGACATCTGGGGCGCCCGCTGCCCGGCGCCGCCCCTGGGACTGATTACGCTCGCCGCGCTGTTGCCCCCGGCGTGGAACATCCGGCTGGTGAATCGCAATGCCGAGGAACTGACGCCAGCCGATCTCGAATGGGCCGACCTGGTGATGACCGGTGGGATGCTGCCGCAGCGGCTGGATACCCTGGCCCTCATCGATCTCTGCCGCGAGCGCGGCAAGCCGGTCGCTGTCGGCGGGCCGGACGCCACGTCGGTGCCGGAGATCTATGACCGCGCCAATTTCCTCGTCCTGGGCGAGGCTGAAGGCATCATCGACAAGTTCATCGAGGCCTGGACGGATGGCGCCAGGGCGGGCCGTTTCCAGGCCGAGAAGTTCAAGGTCGATGTCACCAAGAGCCCGATACCGCGCTTCGATCTGCTCAAGCGCGAGCATTATCTTTTCATCGGCGTGCAGTTCTCGCGCGGTTGTCCGTTCAACTGCGAGTTCTGCGACATCATCGAGCTTTACGGCCGGGTGCCGCGGTCCAAGACCAACGCCCAGATGCTGGCCGAGCTCGACGCGCTCTACCGGACCGGCTATCGCGGCCATGTCGACTTCGTCGATGACAACCTGATCGGCAACAAGAAGGCACTGAAGATCTTCCTGCCGGCGCTGCGGGACTGGCAGCGCGAGCGCGGTTATCCGTTCAAGTTCTCGACCGAGGCCTCGATCAACCTGGCCGACGACACCCAGCTTCTGCAGATGATGAGCGCGGCGAACTTCTTCGCCATCTTCGTCGGCATCGAGAGTCCCGATACCGACACGCTGGTGTCGGCGCAGAAGAAGCAGAACACCCGTCGCAGCCTCGCCGAGAGCATCCATAAGATCTACGGCGCCGGCATGTTCGTGACGGCCGGATTCATCGTGGGCTTCGATACCGAGAAGGCCAACGTTGCCGAGGGCATGATCGATTGCATCGAGGCCACCAGCATTCCGTGGTGCATGGTCGGCCTGCTGACGGCCTTACCCAACACCCAGCTCACCCGCCGACTGGAGAAGGAAGGGCGGCTGCTGGCGGACGTCTGGACCGACGAGGCCGATCAGTGCACCGCCGGTTTGAACTTCGTGACGCGCCGGCCGCGGCATGAGGTCCTGGCGGACTACAAGACCGTGCTGCAACGCGTCTACGATCCTGTCGCCTTTTTCGCGCGTGTCCGTGTCGTCGGCCGCGAGCTCAAGCGGCCCAACCACGGCACGGCGCCGGCGTCATGGAAGGGCCGGTTGCGCGATCTCCGGGTCCTGGGACGCGTGATGTGGCGCATGACCGTGCGCCGGCCGGATCTGCGGCGGCACTTCTGGAGCACGTTCATCGAGTGCGCGCGGCAGAATCCCGCGGCGCTGGAATACGTGGTCATGATGATGGTGGTCTATCTCCATCTCGGCACTTTCGCGCAGTTCGTGGTGAGGGAACTCGATCAGCGGATCGAGCGGGAGCGCGACGGGGCCTGGACGAAGGCGCCTCAGCGCGACCGCCTGCAGTTCGCCTAGAGCAGCCGGGACGGCAATCGGATAGCGACGATGGTTCTCGAACGTCTTCTGCGGGCGATGTCTCCGGGAGCAGGGCTGCTGGACTTCCTGGTGCTTTTTGGCGTCGTCGTTGCGGTGATCGTCGCGATCATGCTCGGCACGGGCCTCTTCTTCGAGGTCATGAACGCGCGCCATCCCGAGCGCAAGGTCCAGAAGCACCGCACCAACGCGCGCAAGTGGCAGGAACTGGCCTACGCGCCCGGTTCGATCCTGACCTTGTCGCTCTGTTTTGCCGGTGGCCTTTTTGCCCAGTGGCAGGGCTGGGCGCTGGCGCCGCTGTCCTTGTCGTGGTGGTCAAGCCCGCTGCTGCTGGGCGTGTCCGTGCTGCTCTACGACGCGTGGTTCTACTGGGTGCACCGCCTGCTGCATTGGCGGCCGATGTATCGCTTTCATTCCCTGCATCACAGGAGCGTGGCGCCCACCTGCTGGACGAACCACCATGAGACCATCGTCGAAGCGCTGCTGAACCAGCTCTACTACTTCGTCATCGTGTTCGTGCTGCCGATTCCGTGGCAGATGCTGGTGGCGCAGAAGATCTACGATCAGATCAGCGGCATGCTGGGCCATGCCGGCTACGAGCATTTCGCCTCGCCGTTGGGCCGCGCGCCGTGGCCGCTGGCCAGCACGGTGTTCCACGACCAGCATCATGGCTACTTCCGCTACAATTTCGCCCACACGTTCTCGTTCTGGGACCGCATCATGGGCTCGTTGCATCCCAGCTACGATGCAACGGTGGCGAGCTTCGAGGCCGCCACACCGGCGGTCAAATCAGACCAGGATATGAGCCCCCATCAAGCTGAAGGTTTTGGCCGGAAATGAAGCCGGCCTGTGCGCTGCACAGGAAGGCGCAGGCATCCCCGAACTCCAAGGGCTGGCCGAAGCGCTTGGCGGCGATCGAGTCGGCGATCTGACGGCGTGCTTCCTCGACGCTGATGCCTTGCTCCTTGACCATGCGCTCGGCCATGAATTTCTGGCGATCGGTGTCGAAGCGTTCGGGCAACATGTTGTTGATCGTCACATTGTCGACGACGACGTCCAGCGACAGCGACTTGCAGAATGCGGTGAGCCCGGTGCGGGCGGTGGTCGACAGCGCCATCGGCGGCCGCGGCGACTTCACCATGGCCGACGTGATGTTGACGATCCGGCCGAACTTGCGCTGGCGCATGCCGGGCACCAGGGCGCGGATCAACAGAATCGGCGCCAGCATGTTGGCCTCGAGCGCGGCCAGCCAGGCGGCGTGATCCCAATCGGCGAGCTTGCCCGGCGGTGGACCGGCATTGTTGTTGACCAGGATGTCGGCATCGGGGCAGGCGGCGATCAGCGCGCTGCGGCCGGCCTCGGTGTTGATGTCGGCTTGCACGGGCGTCACCGTGGCGCGCGTTGCGGCGCTGATCTCGGCCGCCGTTGCGTTCAGCATCGCCGGGTCACGCCCGTTGATGAAGACGACGCAGCCTTCGCGCGCCAGTGAGGTCGCACAAGCCTTGCCCAGGCCACGCGATGAGGCGCACACGATGGCCTTGCGGCCTTTGATGCCAAGTTCCATC
>DATEIF010000687.1:0-7140 GCA_035279205.1 Vineibacter sp. | reverse complement strand
ATGACTTCACCGGATGCGCTCTGATTGCGTCCTCGTTCACGTCGGCGCCCCAGCCAGGGCGGGTCGGCACCAGCAGCTGCCCGTTCTCGATCACCGGCGGGTGGGTGACGAGATCGTCCTTCCACGGCACGTCGTCAATGTCGATCTCCATCACCCGGAAGTTGGGGATCGCGGCACAGAAATGGGCGCTCATCAGGGTCGACAAATGGCCGTAGAAATTGTGCGGTGCGCAGTTGATCTCGTAGGCCTCGGCCATGGCCGCGATCTTGACCGACTCCAGAAGGCCGTTCCACGGCACGTCGACGATCGCCACGTCCATCGAGCGGTTCTCGAAGAAGGGCCGGAACTGACGGCGGCCGAACAGTGATTCGCAGGACGCGATCGGCATGTCGGCGCGGCTGCGGATGTAGGCCAGCCCCTCGGGATCGTAGCTGTCGATCTCGAGCCAGAAGAGGTCGTAGGGCTCGACGGCCCGTGCCACCTTTACGTAGCCCTCGGTTTTGAAATTGAAGTTCAGATCCAGCAGGATGCCGATGTCGGGCCCGGTGCCCTGGCGGAACGCCGCCAACTCGTCGCGGATCGCGCCCAGCAGATGCGCATCGGCGTTCAGCTCGGGAAAGCCCGGGCCGCGCGTGAAGCCGGGCTGGTGCATGTAGGGCGGGTTGCCGTCGAAGCGGAAGATGTTGGTCTTCAGCGCCGAGAATCCACGCTCGCGCACATGGCGGCCGAGTTTCACCAGATCGTCCAGCGCGCGCACGGGCTCGACGCCCATGCGCTCGGCATGGTTCAGGCGATAGCTGCCGCAATGCGACCAGTAGAGCTGCAGGCGCTCGCGCACCGGACCGCCGAACAGGGCATGCACCGGCACATCAAGTGCCTTGGCCTTGACGTCGAGCAGCGCGTTCTCGATGGCCGCGATCGCCTGGGCGTTCATGCCGCCGGGCGCCTGGCGGGTGATGGCATAGAGCGTCGAGCTGATGCGCTCGACCGGCCGCGGGTCCTGGCCGATCAGCCGCTCGCCCAGCTTCTTGATGATGCTGGTCAGCCCGTAGCTGCCGTAGCTCTCGTTGTACTCCGACCAGCCGACCAGCCCGTCGTCTGTGGTGACCTTGAGAAAGGAGAAGACGCGCCAGCCGGCGTCGCAGTGCAAGTCCTCGATGCGTGCGATTTTCATGACGTTTCTCCCTGGGGCGTCGCGGTGTCACTCGCCGGTGTAGTTGGGCTTGCGCTTCTCGACGAAGGCCGACACCGCCTCCTGGCGATCCTTCATCATGTTGCTCAGCATCTCGTAGGCGATGGCGGCGTCGTTGACCTTGTTGGCGATGTCGCGCAGCACCACGTTCATCGCCGTCTTGGTCCAGCGCACCGCCCAGCGCGGGTTGCCCATGATCTTGCCGGCGATCTCGTCGACCTTGGCGTCGAGTTGGTCGGCCGGCACGGCGTGGTTGATCAGGCCCATGGCCAGCGCCTCGCGGGCGCGCAGCATGTCCCCGGTCAGCAGCATTTCCTTGGCGCGCGCGAAGCCGATGAGCTGCGGCCACATCACGGCACCGCCATCGCCTGCCACCAGCCCGACCTTGACGTGCGGATCGCCGATCAGCGCCGTTTCGTCGGCCACGATCACGTCGCACAGCAGTGCAATCGAGGCGCCCAGCCCGGCCGCGGCACCGTTCAGGCGGCAGATGATGGGCTTCTCCAGCTCCAGCAGGCCCATGATGATGCGTTTGGCTTCCGGCGCGATGCCGCGGAACTTGGTGGGATCGTTGATCATGTCCTGGAACCAGGCCATGTCACCACCGGCGCAGAACGCGGGCCCATGGCCGGTCAGCACGATGAGGTCGCTGTCGGGGTCGCG
This sequence comes from Vineibacter sp., assembly GCA_035279205.1. GTDB lineage: Bacteria > Pseudomonadota > Alphaproteobacteria > Reyranellales > Reyranellaceae > Vineibacter. The sequence goes on along the minus strand of DATEIF010000687.1, from coordinate 5,285 downwards.
CTGCAGGTCGGGGAAGACGCGCGCCAGCTCCTCGTGCATGCGCGCATCGACGCCGTTCATGCGGCTCTTGCCGGCGATGGTGACGCGCAGCAGGCGGTCCCGATACTCAAAGCGCAGCGTCTCGTAGTCGTGGAATTGCATCGTCGCCTCCCGCCGTGTTCTTGCTGCGACCATAGCACCGGCATGGCGCCGCCCTCACGCGCCGGCTGCATGCTAACCTTGCTGCCGGCGCACACGGGAGGATCGCATGGCATTGCGGGGCAAGGGGATGCTGATCACGTTGACCGAGGTGAAGCGGCGCGACGAGCGCGACTTCAACGAGTGGTACAACCGCGAGCACATTGACGAGCGGGTGAACCTGCCCGGCTTCCGCCGTGCCCGCCGTTATGTCGCCGCCGACGATCGCAGCGACCCGCGCTATTTCGCGACCTACGAATGCGACACCGTCGCCGACCTCGCCACACCGCGCTATCTGAAGCTGCTCGCCAACCAGACCGCGTGGAGCCGGCGGGTGATGAAGCGGTTCACCAAGTTCCAGCGCCTGACCTTGCGCATCCGCGTCGATCTTGCGCATGGTGTCGGCGGCGCGATTACCTGCGTGCGCTTCGAGCCCGATCCCACGCGGGCATCGCGCCTGGCGGCGTGGCTGCGGCAGGAGGCACTGCCGGCGGCGATCCGCCAGCCCGGCATGGTGGGCGCTTTCGCCGGCGCCAACGACCTCGATGTCGCCAACGCGCCGGCGCGCGCCCGCGGCATCGACTATCCGCAGGCCAGCGCCGTGGCATGGGCTGTGCTACTGGAAGGGGCCGATGCCGGCGCGACGGCGGTCGCGGCGCGCGCCTTCCTCTCGCGCCGGGCGCTGGCTGCTTTCGGTGTGACGGCGGCGCCGACGGTGGGGACCTACACGCTGCTCTTTGGCAACGAGCGATAGTCGCGAGTCTTTTCAGTGGAGTGAACGCCATGGCCGGCAAGACGTCGAAGGTTGCCACCGCGAGCAAGAATCCCGTGATGGTCGAGAAGCCGGTTCTTCTCTCGGGCGGCAACCCTCAAATCGCAAAGGCCGATGGCGACGTGCCGGTGCAGGCCTACATCGCGGCCATGCCAGGCTGGAAAAGCGACGTCGGACGGCGTCTCGACGGGCTGATCGCGCGCACCGTCCCCGGTGTGCGCAAGGCGGTCAAATACAACACGCCCCTCTACGGCGTCGAGGATGGGCGCTGGTTCCTCAGCTTTCACTGCTTCACCAAATACGTGAAGGTGGCTTTCTTCCGCGGCGCGGCGCTGACGCCCGTCCCGCCCGGCCCGTCGAAGCAGAAGGATGTACGCTACCTCGACATCCGCGAGGATGACCCGTTCGATGAAGCTCTGTTTGCCGACTGGGTGAAGCAAGCCAGCCGGCTGCCTGGCGAACGGCTGTGAACCAGGATCCCGACCTGTTGCGCCGGCTGCTGCGCGCCAAGGATCGGATGGACGGTGCCGCGCACGAGGCCTGGCCCGTCGCGCGGCTGGCGCGCGTCAGCGGCGTGTCGCCGGCACACTTCGCGCGATCGTTCAAGGAAGCCTTCGGCGTTCCGCCGCATCGATATCTGCTGACGCGCCGGATCGAGCGGGCGACGGCGCTGCTGCGCGACACGGACCTGCCCATCACCGAGATCGCGTTCGAGACCGGCTGGAACAGCCTGGGCACCTTCGGGCGCACGTTTCGCGACATTACCGGTGAGAGCCCCCAGGAGCTGCGGGCGCGCGAGAAAGCGTCGCCCCACCAGCTCGAGCGGGTGCCCTGCTGCTACCTCAGCGCCGCCCACCGGCCCCACCTCACAATCGCAGTTTCGGAGAAGCGGCGTCAGGAGGCGGACGCTAGGAAGGACGGGCCGGAAGAAACGGAGGTTCCATGAGCCAGGGTATCGGGGTGGTCGGTCTGTACGTTCGCGACCAGGACGAGGCGCTGCAGTTTTACGTCGAGAAGCTCGGATTTCGCGTCCACACCGACGCGCGCAACGGCGACTACCGGTGGCTCACGGTGCAGCATCCGGAGCAGCCGTCCTTCCAGCTCGGCCTGTTCCTGCCGCAAGCGCCGGTGCTCGATGCCGCGACCGCTCAGACCGTGCGCGAGATCGTGGCCAAGGGCGCGATGCCGCCGCTGGTGCTCATGGTCGACGACTGCCGCGCCGCCTATGAGCGCATGCGCGCCCGCGGCGTGGAGTTCACGCAGGAGCCGGTCGACCGCTACGGGGCCGTCGACGCCGGCTTCCGTGATCCATCGGGCAACGGCTGGAAGATGATCGAGGCGCGGCGCGGGTGAGGGGTATTCCCTTCCCCACGGAGTGGGGTGCTCGAAGGGCGGATGGGGAGCCGACGCGGTCTGCGTCACTGAGATCTCGTCGGGTCCCCTCCGCCCCTTCGGGGCATCTCCCCACTGCGTGGGGAGGAAAACTCAATCCTTGAACGTCGAGATCGACACTTCCTTCGAGGTGATGAATTCCAGCAGCGCCGGCTTGCCCTGCTGGGTCTGCTCGATGCCGCGCCGGATCGCGCCCGCGATGTCCTCGGGCTTGGTCACACGTTCGCCGTAGCCGCCGAAGGCGCGCGCCATGGCGGCGTAGTCGCCGGAGATGTCGGTGGCGCGGTACTTCTCGGTCGAGACCTTCATGATGTGAAGCTCGATGGCCATCGAGAAGTTGTTGAGCAGGATCGACAGGATCGGAATGCGCTCGCGCACCGCGGTCTCGAAATCCATGCCGGTGAAGCCGATGGCGGCGTCGCCCCACACGTTGATGCAGAGCTTGTCGGGGCAGGCGAGCTTGGCGCCCATCGCCAGGCCCAGGCCGTAGCCGAGCTGCGTGGTCTTGCCCCAGCCGATGTAGGAGAGCGGCGTCGTGGTCTTCCAGAACGGCGAGAGCTGGTCGCGCGGGCTGCCGGCGTCGTGCGTGATGATGGTGTTGGCGACGTCGACCGTCTTGTGCAGCTCGGCCAGCACGCGATAGGGGTTCAGCGGCGCGTCGTTGGACTCGCGCTTGGCCTTCCACTCCTGGAGCCACTCCGCCTCGACGGCCTTGATCTCGGCCGCCGTCGCCGACGGATCGCGCTTGCTGCCCTTCACCAGCGGCTTGCAGGCCTCGATCAGCGCCTGCAGGGTGAGCTGGGCGTCGCCGACCAGGCCGTACTGCGCGCGCACGTCCTTGTTGAGGTGGCCCGGATCGAGCGTGGCGTGGATGATCGTCTTGCCCTTGGGCATGGCGACGCCGAAGTTGGTCTCGGTGAAGCTGCAGCCGATGCCCAGGATCACGTCGCTCTTCTGCAGGAAGTGATGCACCGGCTTGGGGATGGCGCGGCCGCCCGAGCCCAGCGCCAGCGGATGCGTCTCGTCGAAGCAGCTCTTGCCCTGCAGGCTGGTGCAGACCGGGATCGCCAGCAGTTCCGCCAGTTCCTTCAGCTCGGCGTAGGCGTTGGCCCAGTGCACGCCCTGGCCGGCATAGATCACCGGCCGCTTGGCCTCGACCAGCACCTTGGCGACGGTGCGCACGGCGTCGGGATCGGGGGCGCTGCGGGTCGAGAACACCGGCGTGTAGTCGATCGGCTCCGGCACGTCCTCAGCGAAGGCGTCGGTCGGCACCTCGATCACCACCGGCCCGCCGCGGCCGTTGCGCAGCTGTGCGAAGGCGCGGCGCATGATGTTGGGCAGCTCCTTGCCCGACGAGATCGGTTCGGCGTGCTTGGACACCTGCGCCATGGCGATGCTGGAGTTGAAGTTGGGCGGGATGTGCGCAATACGCCGGGCATAGCCCATCGGCATCACCAGCAGCGGTACCGATTCGCCAAAGGCCTGGGCCACGCCGCCATAGGCGTTCTCGGCGCCGGGCCCATGCTGCATGCAGAACACGCCCATCTTCTTGCCACGCGTGAGCCGCGAGATGGCGTCGGCCATGTGCAGGCCGATGCGCTCCTGGCGCACGATGATGGGGCGGATATCGGCCTCGGCCGCGTGTTCCAGGATATGGTTCACCGGATAGCCGATGACCATCTCGATGCCTTCGCGCTTGAGAATCTCGGCAATCGCCGGTCCGACTTTCATGGCGTTCCTCCTGTTTCCCTTCTCCCCGCGAAGGCGGGGAGAAGGTGCCCCGAAGGGGCGGATGAGGGGCTTCTCTGAACGAATATGCCCTCGTTGCTGTCTCGTCTGTCGCCGCGAAGCCCCTCATCCGGCGCTTCGCGCCACCTTCTCCCCGCCTTCGCGGGGAGAAGGGTCAATACACCACGACGCTGCGGATCGATTCGCCGCGGTGCATCAGGTCGAAGCCCTCGCTGATGCGCTCCAGCGGCAGCGTGTGCGTGATCAGGTCGTCGATGTTGATCTTCTTCTCCATGTACCAGTCGACGATCTTGGGCACGTCCGTGCGGCCCTTGGCGCCGCCGAACGCCGTGCCCTTCCACACCCGCCCCGTCACCAGCTGGAACGGCCGCGTGGCGATCTCCTGCCCGGCGCCCGCCACCCCGATGATGGTCGACACGCCCCAGCCGCGGTGGCAGCACTCCAGCGCCTGGCGCATCACCTGCACGTTGCCGATGCATTCGAAGCTGTAGTCGGCGCCACCGTCGGTCAGCGCCACCAGGTGCTGCACCAGGTCGCCTGGCACCTCCTTGGGATTGACGAAATGCGTCATGCCGAACTTCTCGGCCATCGCCTGGCGCGCCGGGTTGAGGTCGACGCCCACGATCATCTTGGCGCCCACCATGCGGGCGCCCTGGATCACGTTCAGGCCGATGCCACCCAGCCCGAACACCACCACGTTCGATCCGGCCTCGACCTTGGCCGTGTTGATCACCGCGCCGATGCCCGTGGTCACGCCGCAGCCGATGTAGCAGACCTTGTCGAACGGCGCGTCCTTGCGGATCTTGGCCACCGCGATCTCGGGCAGCACCGTGTGGTTGGCGAAGGTCGAGCAGCCCATGTAGTGGTGGATCGGCTGGCCCTTGAGCGAAAAGCGGCTGGTGCCATCCGGCATCAGGCCCTTGCCCTGGGTGGCGCGTATGGCTGTACAGAGGTTCGTTTTGCCCGAGCGGCAGGATTTGCAGACGCCGCATTCGGGCGTGTAGAGCGGGATCACATGATCCCCCGGCGCCACCGAGGTGACGCCGGGCCCGACCTCCAGCACCACGCCGGCGCCCTCATGGCCCAGGATCGCCGGGAACAGGCCTTCGGGATCGGCCCCCGACCAGGTGAACTCGTCGGTGTGGCAGATGCCGGTGGCCTTGATCTCGACCAGCACCTCGCCCTGCTTGGGGCC
>DATEIF010000686.1:0-10429 GCA_035279205.1 Vineibacter sp. | reverse complement strand
TAGATTAACAATTTCAGGCCGATACGCATGACCGTTCACGTCCACCCGCCCGCGCCGTCGCGCGATCTCGGCACCCGCCTGATGGCGATGAGTGCCGGTCGCCGGATGCTGTGGGCCGCAGTCGGCGTGGTGCTGCTGTGGCTGGCGGTATGGTGGGCGTTGTCGTTCGAGGCCAAGGCTGCCCCGGCAATGGCGCTGACCGAGGTCGTGCGATGAGCGCCGCTCTGCGCCTAGTCGATGTCACGGTGGCCTATGAGCGTCATCCGGCGGTCCACCACGTTTCGGTCGATATTCCCGAAGGCGCCTGCACGGCTGTCGTCGGCCCCAACGGCGCGGGCAAGTCGACATTGCTGAAGGCGATGGTGGGGCTGGTCCGTGCGGTCCAGGGGCGCATCGAGTTTCCCCACCGCACGCGGGCCAAGATCGCCTACCTGCCGCAGCAATCGGACGTCGACCGGGCATTTCCGATCAGCATCCTGGACATGGTGCTGTTGGGACGCTGGCATGGGATCGGTGCGTTCGGCGCTGCCGGGCCCGCCGATATCGACGGCGCCATGCATGCCATCGACGCAGTCGGCCTGCGCGGTTTCGAACGCCGGCCGTTGGCAACGCTTTCCGCGGGCCAGTTCCAGCGTGCGCTGTTCGCGCGCATGCTTCTGCAGGACGCCGAGATCATCCTGCTCGACGAGCCGTTCAACGCCATCGACGCGCGCACCACGGCCGATCTGCTGGCGTTGGTGAAACGGTGGCGCGAGGACCATCGCACTGTGGTCTGCGTTCTGCACGACCTCGACCAGGTGCGGGCCCATTTCCCGCACACGCTGCTGATGGCGCGCGAGCTGATTGCCGCCGGCCCGACCGAGCAGGCGTTGACCGCGGCCAATCTGTTGCGGGCACGCGCCATGGCCGAGTCATGGGATGACGCGGCCGCCGTCTGTCATCCCGGCGAAGCGGCCTGAATGCGCTGATCCATCATGGAGTTCCTGTCGGATTTCCTGGTCAGCCCGTTCGTGGAGCACGGCTTCATGCGCCGCGCACTGGTCGCGTGCCTGGCGCTGTCCATCGGCAGCTGCACCGTCGGCGTCTTCCTCATCCTGCGGCGGATGAGTCTGATGGGAGACGCCCTGGCGCATGCCTTGCTGCCGGGCGCCGCCATCGGCTTTCTGCTCGGCGGCCTCTCCCTGCCGGCCATGAGCGCCGGCGGTTTCGTCGCCGGCATCGCGACGGCTTTGCTGTCGGGCATGGTGGCGCGCTTCACCGCGCTGCGCGAGGACGCGAGCTTCGCCGCCGCCTATCTGACGGCCCTGGCCCTGGGCGTCATGATCGTGTCGCTGAAAGGCTCGACAGTCGATCTGATGCACATCCTGTTCGGCAGTATCCTGGCCGTCGACGATCTGTCGCTGTCGCTGGTGGCATCCACCGCCTCGCTCACCTTGCTTGGCATGGCCGCGATCTACCGCCCGCTGGTGGTGGAATGCTTCAATCCCGGCTTTCTCGCCGCCGTCGGCGTGCGCGGCGCGCTCTACCACTACGCCTTCCTGGCACTGGCCGTGCTCAACATGGTGGCAGCCTTCCAGGCGTTGGGCACGCTGATGGCCCTGGGTCTGTTGCTGCTGCCGGCCGTGGCGGCGTCGTTCTGGGCGCGCCAGGTTGTCACCATGTCGCTGGTGGCGCTGCCGATGGCCGCGGCATCGGGGTTCGTGGGATTGCTGATTTCATACCACGCTGGCGTGCCCTCGGGGCCGGCGATCGTCCTGGTAGCGAGCCTGTTCTATGTCGTCTCGCTGCTGCTGGGCACGCACGACAGTGTGCGCCTGCGCATCGCACCACCGGCGCACCTGCGGGCGTAATGCCAGCCGAGCTGTGCGAATTTTCAAAGTTCACTATTGAGGAATAGGCCGAATTCAGCACCCAAGCGCCGCCATGGGCGCCGGCCTATGATCCTTGAGCTAGTCGCCCTGTCCCGACCCGCCGCGCACGGCCTTGCGGCCTCGGCGCGCGGGCTGCTTGTCGCCGGCGCGCTCGATCCGATAGGCGCAGCGGCGGGCGCCCATCAGGATGTGTTCCTCGCGCTCGACCGTGACATCGGCGCCCAGCACATCGCGGAAAATGTCGAGTTCGGCGCGGCAAAATCCCTGGCAGGCCGACGCCGCGACGCAGATCGGACAATGGTTCTCGATGAGCAGCCAGCCGCGCCCGTCCTCGGCGCGCTGCCATTCGGCCATGTAGCCTTCCCGCGCGCGCATTTCTGCCAGGCGCGCGATTCGATCTTCCACCGGCTCAATTCCCTTGAGGTCCGCCTCGTAGGTCTTGCGGGTCTCGCTCTCGCGGGCCGCGATGAGGAGATCGAGTGTTGGCTGGCCCAGGGTCGTTCGAATGGTCCGCAGCAGATCGGCGGTCAGGCTGGCATGTGCGTCCGGAAACCGGCTGTTGCCGGCCGTCGTCAGGTGCCAGGTCTGGGCCGGGCGGCCGACACCCTTGGGTTCCGCGGTTGCTTCGACAAGATGGTCGGTGGCGAGCTTGAGCAGTTGCTGGCGCGCCGCTTCGCCGGTCGTGCCCAGGCGCTCGCCCAGTTCGGCGGCCGTCAGCGGGCCATGTCGCTTCAGCGCGAAAAGCACGCGATCGGCAACGGGACGTGATTTCAAGGCCGGATTCACCAGTGCGCCAGCCGCCCTGTCGTTTTACCGATGCTAAAAATATCCTTTTTCCAAGTCAACACTTGATATAAGGGCGCCTGTCAATTGGATACGTGTGCTGGCGGCCGCACATGGACCGGACGTGTGGACTTACCGCGGCGCCAACAGCCGATGCGACAGGAAGCAGAGCACGCCGCCCAGCCCCATCAGGGCCGCCATTGGCCAGATCGTGCCGTCGAGCATGTGGCCGACCAGCGTGCCGAAAACAGCGCCGGTGCCGAACTGCACCATGCCCAGCAGCGACGAAGCCGTGCCGGCCATGTGCGGATAGCGCTGCATGGCGCAGGCGTTGGCGTTGGGCAGGACCACGCTGAGGCAACCCACCATCAGGACGGTGAGCGGTATGAACGGCCACAGGCCGAGTGCGCCGGTGCGTGCCTCGATGAAGCCGCAGACCATCAATGCGGCGCCGACCAGTGCCGGCGCAAGAACCGCGCGACGCAGCAGCGTGTCGGCCCCGAACCGGGGCACCATGCGGCTATTGAGCGTGCTGCCGAGCGTCATTGCCACGACGTTGGCGGCAAACAGGCCGGCGTATTGGCCGGGTGCCAGACCATAGTGGTCGATGTAGACGAAGGGCGATCCTGAAACGAACGCCATCATGGTGCCGAACAGGAAGGCCGGCGCCAATCCGTAGCCGATGAAGTCGCGGGCACGGACCAGCTGTCCGAACCGGGCCGCGATCGCGCGCGGTGCCAGGGGTGCGCGAAGCGTGGGCCGCAGCGTTTCAGGCGCACCGGCAATGCCGGCCATCAGGGCGAGGAACCCGAACCCGGCCAAGGTCCAGAAAATGGCGCGCCAGCCGGCGAGTTCGAACACGGCGGCGCCGATCAGGGGGGCGAGCATCGGCGCAATGCTGACGCATGCCATCATCACGGACATGATCTGCGCGGCGCGGTCGCGCTCGGCAAGATCACGCACCATGGCACGCGCCATCACGACCCCGGCGCAGGCGCTGAGGCCTTGCACGAAGCGCAGCGCAATCAGGTGCTCGATCGTGGCGGCATAGGCGCAAGCCACACTCGCAAACAGATAGACTGCAACGCCCGCGATCATGACCGGGCGGCGGCCGAAGCGATCGCCGAGCGGCCCGTAGATCACCTGGCCGAAGCCGAACGCGAGCATGAAAGCCGTCAGCGTCAGCTGCGCGTCGGCGTGCGAGGCGCGGAAGTCGCTCGATAAAGCCGGCAGCGCCGGCAGGTACATGTCGACCGATAGCGGTGCGAACGCCGACAAACCTGCCAGGACGGCGATCAGTGTCGGCGTCAGCAGGTTTGGTGTCGGGGCGGTTTCAATGGTCCTCGACGTGACGGACACGCGATCTCCCCCACGAAAGCAGCGGCTGCATCAGACCCTGGACGCCATCGACAGGCGTCCAGGGCCGATACGGTGTCCGGTTCAGGCGCGCCAAGCCGGCTTGGAGATCTCGTGCAGCGCGTCGGCCGGCGTGATGCCGATGTCGCGCAGTTCGCGCGTCGAAAAGCGCGCGAGCTCGGCGCGCTCGCGCGCCCGACGGCGCCACAGGCGCAGGGTGTCCAGCACGGACGGCGATGCCGAGCGCCGTGCTGCGGTGTCTGCCCTATCCGGCAGTGTCGATACGATGGTCATGGTCAGTTCTCGAACAGCGGTTAGTGGCCGCGCACGATGTCGATCTTGCCGGCCGGCAAGACGAGATCGCGGCTACGGAACAGGGAGGCAAAAGCGGCCAGCGCTTTGCGCAGCGTGTGTGCGCGCAGGCGGTGCGCTTCGGCGTTGATGGCGTGCACCGCATCCGGCGTCGGGGTGACCGACTCGCCGCGGGCAATCGCGCTTTGAATGGTTCGGAGCGTGTCTTCGCGGAGCATATCCAACCTCCAGTCCAACGAGGTCAGAGCGCTCCTCCCGTCATCGCCGGGACTTCTTGCTGAGCGACCGGCTACGCCTAGGATATGGGTCAGTCAGACTGACGCACCACCAAATATGCTGCATCGCAGCAATGCATGCGCTGCAATATGCATGTTTAAAATGCATGACTGATTAATTTCAAAGCAGTGAATCCATGTCGTCACCGCAGAGTCGCGGCCGGGCGGTCAACGTGCGACAAGTCGGGCCACGCCGTCCCACCGTGAGGAATGTCGCCATGGATTTACATCTGTCCGGCCGCACCGTGCTGATCACCGGAGGGTCCAAAGGCATCGGCTACGCCTGTGCCGAGTCGTTCGCCGCCGAGGGATGCCGGATCCATCTCGCCTCGCGCGACCAGGAGAACCTGGCGGCCGCGCGTGAGCGCCTGCGGGCCCGGTTCAATGTGCCGGTCGAGATCCATGCGGTCGATCTTGGCGTCGGCGACAATGCGCGGGCCCTGGTCGAGGCCTGCGCCGACGCCGATATCCTGGTCAACAATGCAGGCGCCATTCCGCGCGGCGATGTCATCAGCATGGATGAGGCCAAGTGGCGAGCGGCCTGGGACCTCAAGGTCTTCGGCTACATCAACACCACCCGGGCCATGCTTGAGAAGATGTACGCCCGCAAGCGCGGGGTCATCGTCAACATCATCGGCCTTGCAGGCGAGATGCCGACCTACGACTACGTCACCGGCTCGATGGGCAACGCCTCGCTCATGCAGTTCACGCGCGCCGTCGGGTCGAAAAGCGTCGACCACGGGGTTCGCGTCGTGGCCATCAACCCGCCGCTCACCCGCACCGACCGGATGGTGAGCCTGATGCGATCCCAGGCCGAGAAGGAGTTCGGCGACGCTGAGCGGTGGCCCGAACTCACCCGCCACCTGCCTTTCGGCCGGCCCTGCGAGCCATCCGAAATTGCCGACCTGGCGGTGTTCCTCGCATCGGACCGGTCAGCGTACACCAGCGGTGCGGTTTTCACCGTCGATGCCGGCCAAGCCAGCCGGCATTGAGGCAGCGAAATGCGGCCATGAACCGCATGGCGGCGGGCCGGCGCCAGGCGGGAATCGGTGGGAATTTTCTCGCGCGCGCGTATTATCCACGCCGCCCGGCGTGAGCCAATCGCGAGGGCTCTTTGCAAGTAGGGAGGCTTTTCCAGTGAACCGTCGTAAGTTTGTCCGCGCCGCCGGGACGGGTGCCGCCGCGGTCGCCGCCAGCACTGTTGCGGCGCCGGCCATTGCCCAGTCGATGCCGGAAGTCAAATGGCGTATGGCGTCGAGTTTCCCCAAGTCGCTGGATACCATTTTCGGTGCTGGCGAGACCTTCGCGAAGGCGCTGGCAGAGGCCACGGACAACAAGTTCCAGATCCGCGTCTTTGCCGCCGGCGAAATCGTGCCCGGTCTGCAGGTGACCGACGCTGTCCAGAACGGCACGGTCGAGTGCGGCCACACGGCGTCATACTATTATGTCGGCAAGGATCCGACCTTTGCCTTCGACACGGCTGTACCGTTCGGCCTCAACGCGCGTCAGCAGGATGCCTGGATGATCCACGGCGGTGGTCGCGAGCTGATGAACGAGTTCTACAAGGACTACAACATCCACGCCGTGCCCTGCGGTAACACCGGCGCGCAGATGGGCGGCTGGTTCCGCAAGGAAATCAAGACTGTTGACGACCTCAAGGGCGTCAAGATGCGCATCGGTGGCTTTGCCGGCCAGGTGCTTACCAAGCTCGGCGTTGTGCCGCAGCAGATCGCCGGCGGCGAGATCTATCCGGCCCTCGAGAAGGGCACGATCGACGCCGCGGAGTGGGTCGGTCCCTATGACGACCAGAAGCTCGGTTTCAACAAGGTTGCGCCGTTCTACTATTATCCCGGTTGGTGGGAGGGTGGCCCGCAGCTGTCGGCCTTCATCAACATCGCCAAGTGGAACGAGCTGCCGAAGGCCTATCAGGCAGCGTTCGAGAACGCCTGCGCCAAGGCGCATACCTGGATGGTTGCCAAGTATGACGCCCAGAACCCGAAGGCGCTGCGTGAGCTGGTCGCGGCCGGCACCAAGCTGCTGCCGTTCCCGCAGGCGGTGATGGAGGCCTGCTTCAACGCCACCAACGAGCTCTACAACGAGACGGCGGCCAAGAACGCCAAGTTCAAGAAGGTCTACGACCAGTGGAAGGCCTTCCGCGGCGAGCAGGTGTTGTGGTTCCGGGTGGCCGAGAACACGTTCGACAACTTCATGGCCCGTTCGTCAGCCCAGAGCAAACTCTGAGCGGCCCGGCCATATGAGGCCTCAAGCCCCGCTTCGGCGGGGCTTGTTATTTCCACCCACTCCACCATCGAAACCAGGAGAAGCAGATGGACAGACGCAAGTTTCTGAGCACCACGGCAGTCGGTGCCGCCGCCGCGGGCGCGCTGGCGGCGCCGGCGATCGCGCAGGGGCTGCCGGAGCTGAAATGGCGGATGTCATCGAGCTTTCCCAAGAGCCTCGACACGCTCTTCGGCGGCGCCGAGAGTTTTGCCAAGCGTGTGGCCCAGCTGACCGACAACAAGTTCCAGATCCGCGTCTTTGCGCCGGGCGAGATCGTGCCGGCGCTGCAGAACCTCGATGCCGTGCAGAACAACACCATCGAGATGGCACACACGGCGTCCTACTACTTCGTCGGCAAGGACCCGACCTTCGCGTTCGATACCGGCGTGCCGTTCGGCCTCACGCCGCGGCAGCAGAACGCGTGGATGAGCCATGGCGGCGGCTTGCAGGCGATGCGTGAGTTCATGGCATCGTACAACGTCGTGCCGATCCCGGCCGGCAACACCGGCACCCAGATGGGTGGCTGGTTTCGCAAGGAGATCAAGACGCTCGACGACGTGAAGGGCTTCAAGTTCCGCATCGCCGGCATGGGCGGGCAGATCTGGGCCAAGCTCGGCGCGGTGCCGCAACAGATCGCCGGCGGCGATATCTATGCGGCGCTCGAGCGCGGCACGATCGACGCCGCCGAGTGGGTCGGTCCTTATGACGACGAGAAGCTCGGCTTCGCCAAGGTGGCACCGTATTACTACTACCCTGGTTTCTGGGAAGGCGGTGCGCAGCTCTCCATCATGGTGGGCAAGACATTGTGGGAGGGGCTGCCACCCTTCTATCAGCACGTGCTGGAAACCGTGGGCGCCGAGGTCAATCTCGACACCACGGCGCGCTACGACGCCGTGAATCCGCAGGCGCTGCGCCGTCTCGTGGCCGCCGGTGCGCAGCTGCGGCCGCTGCCGCGCGAGATCATGGCGGCGGCCTGGAAGGCCACGCACGAGATCTACGACGAGATCGCGGCCAAGAACGAGAAGTTCAAGAAGATCTACGAGTCGTGGCGTGCGTTCCGCGATGAGCAGTTCCTGTGGTTCCGTGTCGCCGAGCTGACCTACGAGAATTTTGCGTTCGCGGCCTCGCAGACGGTCAAGTAATCGGTTCGCCGATAGACGGTTCCAGCAGAAACCCCGCCACGGCGGGGTTTCTTTTTGACAGGGCGCTCGCTCGATAAATCCGGAACGGATTGCCGTTGTCGGAAGTCTGAGGCGTGGCACACTGCCGGCCACAGGGAGACCGGCCAAAGGGCCCGGGCCGTACATCAAAGAAATGGGCCCCGGAGGACCTACGATGAACCGTCGCAAGTTCGTGCGGACGGCGGGTGCGGCTGCTACAGCCTCAGCTGCCGTTGCCGCACCGGCCATCGCCCAGTCGATGCCCGAGATCAAGTGGCGTGCGGCGTCGAGTTTTCCCAAGTCCCTGGATACGTTGTTTGGTGGCCTCGAGTTGTTCTGCCGGCGCGTGGGCGAGCTCACCGACGGCAAGCTGAAAGTCCAGCCGTTCGCGTCGGGAGAAATCGTGCCGGGTCTGCAGGTGCTGGACGCGGTCCAGAATGGCACCGTCGAGCTCGGCCAAACGGCGGCCTACTACTACATCGGCAAGGACGTCACGTTTGCCTTCGATACGGCGGTGCCGTTTGGGCTGAACACGCGCCAGCACTTCGCGTGGTGGATCCACGGCGGCGGCCGCGAGGCGATGAACGAGTTCTACAAGGAGTACAATGTCCAGGGGATCATGTTCGGCGGTACCGGGGCCCAAATGGGCGGCTGGTTCCGCAAACAGATCCAGAGCGTCGATGACCTCAAGGGCCTGAAATTCCGCATCGGCGGATTTGCCGGTCAGGTCCTGACAAAGCTCGGCGTGGTTCCCCAGCAGATCGCCGGCGGCGAGATCTACCCGGCGCTCGAAAAGGGGACGATCGATGCCGCCGAATGGGTCGGCCCCTACGACGACGAGAAGCTCGGCTTCAACAAGGTCGCGCCCTATTACTATTACCCGGGCTGGTGGGAGGGCGCCGCCACGGGAACCATGTACATCAACAGCAAGAGCTGGAGCGCGCTGCCGCCGCTGTACCAGCGTGCAGTCGAGGCCGCTTGCGCCGAGGTCACGCTATGGATGATCGGCAAGTATGATCACGTCAATCCGGCCGCACTACGCAAGCTGGTGGCTGGCGGCAGCAAATTGTCGGCCTTTCCGGTGCCGGTGCTGGAAGCGTGCATGAACGCCGCCAACGAGCTTTACGCCGAGACGGCAGCGAAGAACGCCAAGTTCGCGAAGATCTACGATTCGTGGAAGGCCTATCGTAACGAACAAGTATTGTGGTTCCGCGTCGCCGAAGGCGGCTTCGACGGCTTCATGGCGCGGCAGTCTGCTCAAAATAAGCTCTGAATATCGGATCCAGGCCGATTTCACGGTGGCCGGTGGCCACATTTGCGTGGCCACCGGGAGAATCCGTTTTTCCGTTTTTCAGCGCCGTGCAAGGATGAGCCCTTGGACCGGCCGGATGGAACCGTGCCGGACAGGGGCGAAACTGCCCGGAGGAGACGTCCAGATGAATCGTCGTAAATTCGTTAAGCGTGCTGGCGCTGGCGCGGTTGGTGTTGCGGGCACCGCGCTGGCCGCACCGGCGATCGCGCAATCGATGCCTGAGATCAAGTGGCGCCTGACTTCAAGCTTTCCCAAAAGCCTCGATACGCTCTTTGGCGGAGCCGAGCACTTCGCCAAGGCGATTGCCGACATGTCGGACAACAAGTTCCAGATCCGCACATTCGCCGCGGGCGAGATCGTGCCGGGCCTGCAGGTCGTTGACGCGGTGCAGAATGCCACGGTCGAAGCGGGGCAGACGGCCGCCTACTACTATTTCGGCAAGGATCCGACGTTCGTGTTCGAAACCGGCCTGCCGTTCAGCATCAACCAGCGCCAGTACTACGCCTGGCTGTATCACGGCGGCGGACATGCGCTGCTGCAGGATTTCTACAAGGCCTACAATCTGATCAGCTTCACCTTCGGTGGCACGGGCTGCCAGATGGGTGGCTGGTTCCGCAAGGAAATCAATACGCTCGATGATCTGAAGGGCCTGAAGTTCCGCGTCGGCGGCTTTGCCGGACAGATCCTCACCAAGCTCGGTGTCGTGCCCCAGCAGATCGCCGGCGGCGATATCTATCCTGCCCTGGAAAAGGGCACGATCGATGCCTGCGAATGGGTTGGCCCGTACGACGACGAGAAACTCGGTTTCAACAAGGTGGCCAAGTACTACTACTACCCGGGCTGGTGGGAGGGCGCCTCCGTCGGGTCCCTCTACATCAACAGCAAGGCCTGGGAGTCGCTGCCGCCGGCCTACAAGCGCATGGTCGAGATCGCGGCCGACGCGGTCACGGCGTGGATGGTGCCGAAGTACGACGCCGGCAACCCGGCGGCGCTGAAGCGGCTCGCGGCCAGCGGGACGACGTTGAAGGCGTTCCCGCGGCCGGTCATGGAAGCGTGCTTTGATGCGACCTTCCAGACCTA
>DATEIF010000685.1:0-2132 GCA_035279205.1 Vineibacter sp. | reverse complement strand
CGTTCTCAGGCCGCAGATCCAGGCCGGAATTCCGCGCCTGCAGCGTGATCAGCCGCGCGAAATCCTCGTCCATGTAGCCGTTGCCGACAAGGCTCTGAATCGCCTCGCGCGCCGCCGTGGCGACCGGCATCGGCACGTTCTGGCTGCGCGCGGCGGCCAGGCCGAGATCCATGTCCTTGCGCAGCAGCACCGGCGTGAAGGTGGGCGTGAAGTCGAGCTTCACCAGGGCCGGCGTCTTGTAGCGTGTGAAGGTCGAGCCCAGCACGCTCTTGTTGATGAAGTCGAGGAAGGCATGGCGCGGCACGCCCGTCTTCTCAGCCAGCACCGTGAGCTCGGCGAGCGACTGGATGACGATGCCGAGGAACACGTTGTGGCAGATCTTGATGATGCGCGCGAGATCGCCCTCGCCGACATAGGACACGCCGGTACCCAGCGCCTCCAGCCACGGCAGCGCCATGTCGTAGGCCTCGCGCGGGCCGGAGACGACCAGGCTGAGCTTGCCCGCCTTCACGACCTTGCCGTTGCCGCTCACCGGCGCGGCCAGCATCTGCGTGCCGCGCTGGGCCGCGGCCGCGCGCAGCTTGGCCGATGCCTCTTCCGACACGGTCGAGCAGTCGATCAGCACTTTCGGTGTCCGGCCGCTGCGCGACAGCACGCCCTGCGCGCCCAGGGTCACGTCCAGCAGATCGTCCGACGTCGAGACCATGGTGAAGACGATGTCGCGATCGGCGAGATCGGCCGGGCTGTCGATGACCGCCGCGCCGTACTCCGTCAACGGCTCCGCCTTGGCGCGCGTGCGGTTGTAGACGGCAAGCTTGCCGCCGGCCTTGGCCAGCCGGCCGGCCATCGGGAAGCCCATGCGGCCGGTGCCGATCCAACCGAGGGTGTGCGCGGGGGGTGACGAGAGCGGCATTGGGTCTCCTTGCCATGCAAACGTTTGCATAAATCTATACAGCGTGACACGGAACCGGCAATCTCTTTCTTCGTCATGGGGAAACTGCACAGAGAATGACCAAGCAAGGAAGGCCCAGGAAGGCCACGATCCTCGATGTCGCCAAGGCGGTCGGCGTCCATGCCTCGACAGTATCGCGCGCGCTCAATCCGCAGACGCAGCACATGGTGGCCGAAGCGGTGGCCGAGCGGATTACGGCAGCGTCGCGCCGCCTGGGCTATACGGCAGATGTGTTTGCGTCCGGCCTGCGGACGCGGCGCTCCAACACGGTCGGCGTGCTGATTCCGGACATCATGAACCCGGTGTTCCCGCCGATCCTGCGTGGCATCGAGGATGCGCTGGCCACGGCCGGCTGCACGGCGATCATCGCCAACGCCGAAGGCGAGCCGCAGCGCCACGGGACCATCCTGGACCGGCTGCTAGGTCGGCGGGTGGACGGGCTGATCCTGGCTACCGCGCAGCGGCGCGATCAGGTGGTGGATCGCTGCCTCGCCGAGGGCGTGCCGGTGGTGCTGATCAACCGCATGGTCGCCGGCAAGCGGCCGGTCAGCGCCGTCGTCAACGACGACGAGGGCGGCATCAAGCTTGCCGTCGATCACCTCGTCGCCCTGGGCCACCGCCACATCGCACACATCGCAGGCCCACAGGCGCTGTCCACCGGGCACGCGCGACGCAGCGGCTTCCTGGCGGCCCTGAAGGGAGCCGACCCGGCCCTGATCATCGAAGCCTCCGCCTACAGCGAGACGGCGGGCGACGCCGCCATGGCCAAGCTGCTGGCCGGCAAGGTGCCGTTCACGGCCGTCGTTGCCGCCAACGACCTGCTGGCGCTGGGCTGCTACGACGCCCTGGCCCGCGCCGGGCTGCAGTGTCCACGCGACGTGTCGGTCACCGGCTTCAACGACATGCCGTTCGTCGATCGCTTCTCGCCGCCGCTCACCACGGTGCGCATCCAGCACTACGAGATGGGCCGCCGTGCCGGCGACGTGCTGATGGAGCACCTGCGCCGCCGCGACACGGCGACCGTCACAATTCGCCTGGAGCCGTCCCTGGTCGTGCGCGGCTCGACTCAACCACCTCTCCCCGCGGGAGCGGGGAGAGGGAGGGGCCCATCGCGCTAGCGATGGGAAGGTGAGGGGTAAGAACGGACAAACTCTCCTCTTCGGTTGGGATCGCTGCCGAC
>DATEIF010000684.1:0-5940 GCA_035279205.1 Vineibacter sp. | reverse complement strand
TGCAGGGCTCCCAGCGGGCCGGGCCGGCGCGCCCGCTGCGCGATCGCCCACAGATGCGAGTGGTGCGACAGCACCACGCCCTTGGGCCGGCCGGTCGATCCCGAGGTGTAGAGGAACATCGCTGCTTCGGCCGGATCGACGGCAAGCGCCGCGAACGGTCCCTTGTCGAGCAGTGCGGCGAAGCCATCGGCGCCGGTGGAATCATAAGACACCTGCGGCAGCGACATCGGCGCCAGCGCCAGCCGTGCTCTATCGCCGATCACCAGCCGGGCGTCGCAGTCGGCCAGCACGTAGCCGACGGTCTCGGCCGGCAGCTTGTAGTTCACCGGCACGGACACCAGCCCGGCCTGCATGGTGCCGAGGAATGTCAGCAGGTACTCGGCGCGGTTGGCCGCCAGGATCGCCACCCGCTCGCCGCGCTTCAGCCCGCGCTTGAGCAGGCCGCGCGCCACCGCGGCGCTGAGCCGAGCAATATCGGCGTAGGTATAGATCCGCTCGTCGCGCGTCTCGTCGCCTGTATCGATCAGCGCCACGGCCTCGCGTGGCGCTTCACGCGACAGCGCATCGCCGAGATTGCTGAACTGAATCGTCATCGCCTTCCTATCTCCTCCCCTACTGCGTGGGGAGGGAACTCACCACGCCGCGAGCCCAGCCAGCATCTGGTCGGTGATCGCCAGCCCATCGGTCAACGTCGCCTGGCGCCACGCCGCGTCGAACGGACAGAAGGCATCCATCATGTCCGCCTGCAGCATGGCGCGCACGTCAGGATCGAGGTCGCTCTGGCGGCGCAGCCACTGGTCCAGGCGCAGGACGCGGCGCATGCCCAGGCCGCGGGTGCCGAATTCCACGACCGCGCCGCACATCTGCCGGTTGCCCAGGAAGCGCTGCACGCCGTGGAACACCAGGCCGGTGTATTTCGGGCGCTCCATGCCGTGCGGGCGCACGCCATCGATGTTCTCGCGGCCCCACCACCGGCAGGCGAGCGCGAACAGCGGACCACCGGGATCGTTGAAGCTGAGGAAGAACGGCTTGCCGTAATCGCCGATGCCGGTGTGCCAGTCGATGAAAGCGACGCGCTCGGCACTGGCGAGGGTCTGGGTGACGATGGCTTCCAGCGTGCGATTCGACCATTCGCGATCGGTGCCGCCGTAGATCAGGCCATCCTTGTGGCGGTACTGGCCGCGCGCCAGCGTATCGAACAGCACGTCAGGCCCGTGCGCGTCGGTGAAGCGGGCCAGCGCCGTATCGACGCGGGCGTTCTCCGCGTCGGTCCACTGCGTCAGCATCAGATCGTTGTGCAGCGTCTCGTAGTGCGGGTTGTCGGGCGTGCCGTTGCTGCGGTCGATGAAGTTGCGGTTGAGATCGACGTTGTTCTCGGTGGTGCGCGTGAAATGCGCGAAGCCGTAGGGATTGAGGCCATGCACCAGCACGACGCCGACATCGGCCGGCAACCGCGCCGGACCGCCGTTCTTGAGCCAGCCGATCTGCACGGCCGATCCGGAAAAGCCTTCCTGGCCGTGCGTGCCGCTGATGATCAGCGCCTGGCGCGCCGCGCGGCGATCGCCGAAGCAGGCGACGTCGATGGCCAGGGGCCCGCCGTCCGGCGCCGTCTTGTCGGGATGGGTCCAGGACTGGACATCGCCGCGCGCTTCGCGTGCTGCGGCGAGAAATTTGCCCCGCGCGCTCTTGTAGATCGCCGCGAAGCATTCTGTGTACTGCATGGTCCCTCTTTGCCACGCCCCGCGGGGTGGTGTCGATCAAGGTTTACTGAACGAACTCCAACGTGGCGTTGAATGCCTGCCGCGCCGGCACGACCACGCGATCGTCGCTTGCAACGACATCGCCGATTTTGCCCTCGCGCAAGGCGCGTGCCGCCTTGGCCAGCGACACGGTGCGCAACGTCAGGCCGGCCATATAGGCGCTGCGGCCCTCGGCATCGGGGCACGCATCGCCGAACTGCTGTCGAAGCGTCGCTTCGGTGATGATATCGAAGCGCGAGTTGCCGATGATCAGCGTCTTGCCGCCCGCGATGTCGCGGACCAGCTCGGGGCCGAACATGGTGGCGTAGAGCCGTGCCGCAGCGGCAGGGTCGGGCTCGACGATGATGGCGCGTTCGATGGCGACGGTGCCGTTGGCGTGATGGCGCCATTCGTCGCGCCACACCAGATCGCGTGTGAAGTGATGGCAGAAATAGACGCGGCCGTAAGGCATGATGCCGGCCTTCATGCGCACCGTGCGGAACCGCGCATCGTGGTCCTTGCCGTCAAGGCGGACCGGCCGCGTGAACTCGACCGGCGCATCGAACGGCGCGCCGGCGGCGCTCAACGCCGCATAGGTCGCCGCCGAATCCTCGCTGCCGAACACCAGGCCGTTCAGTCCGGCGGCATAGTTCAGCAGGTCGAGCCGACCGCTGGTGGCGCCCTTGGGCACCGCGATCAGCTCGAGATAGTCGGTGCCGAACATGGCGAGATGGTTCATCGAGCCCAGCGAATGGTAGCCGCGCTCGGTCAGCGTGAAGCCCAGGCGGCGATAGGTGTCGGCGGCGCGATCCATGTCGTCGCGCGCGTTGATGACCACGTGGTCCAAGGTTGCCGCCGGTAGAGCCATTCGTCTTCCTCCGTATCACGCTCGTGCCGCCAACATCGATCATCTTGGCATCGCGGGCGCGCAAGAATTTCTCATATTTCGCCGCAAACCGTTCAATGCAGAAAAATTCTTCTGCCGACTGCCGCTTCGTTAGGACGCGACACTGCCCATCGGCCCGCAAGACGTTCTAGACTGCCGCCATAGTGTCCTCACGAAGGAGAGGCCGACATGGCACTCGGACGTCTTGGCGTTTGGTATCCCGTGGACCGGCTTGACGGTCCGCAGATGCGTGCGCTGCTGCAGCGCATCGAAGACAGCGGCTACTCGGCGTTCTGGTATCCCGAGTCGCTCGGCTACGAATCCATGGCGCTGGGCGGCTTCCTGCTGCAGAACAGCCGGCGGCTCATGGTCGGCAGCTCGATCGCCAACATCTATGCCCGCGATGCCTATACGGCGCGGCGCGCGCTGGCGACCCTGAGCAAGCTCTATGACAACCGCTTCATCCTGGGCCTGGGCGTCAGCCACATCCCGATGGTGGAGGGCCTGCGCGGCCATCGCTACGACAAGCCGATCCCGGCGATGCGGGCTTACCTGGACGGCATGACGAAGGATCAGCCCGGCGCCGAGGACTGGCCGATTGCGCTGGCGGCACTGCGGCCCAAGATGCTGGAACTGAGCGCCAAGCGCACGCGCGGCGCGTTGCCGTACAACGTCACGCCCGAGCACACCGCGCAGGCCGCCAAGATCCTGGGCCCGTCGAAGTGGCTGGCGGTCGAGCAGAAGGTGACGTTGGAGACCGACCCGGCGAAGGCGCGGGCGCTGGGGCGCAAGGAGCTGGCGCGCTATCTGGCGCTGCCGAACTACCGCAACAGCTGGCTGGAGCAGGGCTTCAGCGAAGACGAGCTCGCCAACGGCGGCAGCGACCGCTTCATCGACGCGATGATGCTGTGGGGCGATGCCGACGCCGTCAAAGCCGGTCTGCGCAAGCACTTCACCGCCGGCGCCACGCACGTGGCCGTGCAGCCCGTGCATGCGGAGGGCGATATCGCTACCCGCGACCGCATCCTGACGGCGCTCGCGGATACGTAAGAGTTATCCTCCCCAGCTCCGCTGGGGAGGTGCCCCGAAGGGGCGGAGGGGAGCCGACGTGGTGTTCGCAACTGAGAAACCACGTCGGCTCCCCCTCCGGCCTTCGGCCACCTCCCCCACTGCGTGGGGGAGGGTTCACAGCAGATCGGCGACGGCCTTGTGGTAGCGGCGCAGGGCATCGACATGCTCGGCCATGCTGCGGCCGGCCATGCGCTTGTGGTGGTAGCCGCCGAAGGCATTGTGCAGGGTGATGTGGGTGACGCCGGCCTTCTTCCAGTACAGGACCTCCTCGCGCCAGTCGGCCTCGGCGCCGGTGCCGGTCGAGGTCCACACCTCGAGCCCGACGCTGTCGGGGTCGCGGCCGGCCTGTTCCGTGTAGCGGCGCAATTTGTCGAAATCGGCCATCGCGGCGTCGCCCGGCGGATGCGCCAGCATCATCCAGCCGTCGCCCCATTGCGCGGTGCGCCGCAAGGTGACGTCCATATGACCGCCGAACCACAGCGGAATGGCGCCGCGCGCCGGCCGCGGGTTGATGCCGGCGTCGGGAAGGGTATGCCACTGGCCCTTGAAACTGACATAGGGCTCGGCCCACAGCGCCTTCATCACCGCGACCTGTTCCTCGGAGCGCTTGCCGCGGTTGTGGAAGTCCTCGTTGAGGCCGACGAACTCCACCTCGTTCCAGCCCACGCCGATGCCGAAGCGGAAGCGCCCGCCGCTGAGCACATCCAGGCTGGCGGCCTGCTTGGCGACCAGTGCGGTCTGCCGCTGCGGCAGGATCAGCACCTGGGTCGAGAGCTCGACCTTGGCCGTGCAGGCGGCCACGAAGGCGAACAGCACGAAGGGGTCGTGGTAGAGGCTTGCCGCCACGGTGCGGCCGGTGGTTTTGGCGGGGTCGGTGCTCAGCACGTGGTCGGGCAGGGCGAGGCCGTCATAGCCGGTCTCTTCGGCGATCTGCGCGAACGCGCGGACGACCGCGGGATCGCCGCCGATATCGCCGAGCGGCATTGCAACACCCAGATGCATGGGTTGCGTCCTCTCTATGATGTGGTTCCAGAGCGCCGGGCAGTCTATAGACTGCGCACCCGGAAACCAGAGTCGCGGGATTGCCGTTCCGCGCCAGGGCAGGGAGCGTCATCGTGCTGAAACTCGGATACAAGGCGTCGGCCGAACAGTTCGGGCCGGGACCGTTGCTCGACTTCTCCACCCTGGCCGAAACGGCCGGCTTCGATTCGGTGTTCGTCAGCGACCATTTCCAGCCCTGGAAGCACAATGACGGCCACGCGCCGTCGTCGCTGGCCTGGCTGGGCGCGCTGGGTGCCCGCACGTCGCGCGTGGTCATCGGCACCAGCGTGCTGACGCCGACCTTCCGCTACCATCCCTCCATCGTGGCCCAGGTGTTCGGTACCCTGGGCGCCATGTTCCCCGGCCGCGTGGTGCTGGGCATCGGCACCGGCGAGTCGCTGAACGAGGTGCCGGCCACCGGCGCGCCGTGGCCCGAGTTCAAGGAGCGCTTCGCGCGCCTGCGCGAGGCGGTGACCCTGATCCGCACCCTGTGGCGCGACGAGCGGGTGAGCTTCGAGGGCCAGTACTACCGCACCGAGAAGGCGACCATCTACGACCGCCCGGCGACGCCGGTGCCGATCTATGTCGCGGCCGCCGGCGCCCTGGTGGCGAAGTACGCTGGCCGCACCGCCGACGGCTTCATCTGCACCAGCGGCAAGGACCCCAAGCTCTATACCGAGACCTTGCTGCCCAAGGTGGCCGAGGGTGTTGCGGAGACGGCGGGCAAGGACGCCACCTACGACCGCATGATCGAGGTGAAGGTGTCGTTCGACACCGACCGCGAGCGCGCCCTGCAGGACACGCGGCACTGGGCGGCGCTGGCGCTGTCGGCCGAGGAGAAGATGTCGGTCGAGGATCCGGCCGAGATGGAGCGCCTGGCCAACGCGCTGCCGCTGGAGCGTGCCGCCAGCCGCTGGATCGTCTCCAGCGATCCCGACGAGCAGGTCGAGAAGATCGCGACCTACGTCAATCTCGGCTTCCGCCATCTGGTGTTCCACGCCCCCGGGCCGGACCAGGCGCGGTTCCTGAAGCTCTACGGCGAGCAGGTGCTGCCCCGCCTGCGCAAGCGCTTCGGCTGAGTCTCATGTTCCCCTCACCCCGGCCCTCTCCCACAAGGGGAGAGGGAGAAGAAAGCCCTCTCCCCTTGTGGGAGAGGGTTGGGTGAGGGGTTGGCGCCGCCTTCGCGGAGTTTCCACGCCATGA
>DATEIF010000683.1:0-8275 GCA_035279205.1 Vineibacter sp. | reverse complement strand
TTGCGGTCGGGCCGGCGCCGGCGCCGCGCCCCTCGAACATCGTCTGGCCAACGAAGTCACCTTCCACGGCGACGGCGTTGAACACACCGTCAACCGAGGCGATCGGCGCATTCTTCGGCACCAGGCAGGGATGGACGCGCTGCTCGATGCCGTGCTCGGTTTCGCGCGCCAGCCCCAGCAGCTTGATGCGGCAATCGAGTTCCTCGGCGAAGCGGATGTCGAGCGCACCGATCTTGCGAATGCCTTCGACGTAGACGCCAGCGAAATCGACCGGCCGGCCGAACGCCACCGCCGTCAGCACCGCGAGCTTATGCGCGGCGTCGATGCCGTCGACGTCGAACGTGGGATCAGCCTCGGCGTAGCCCAGCTTCTGCGCATCGGCCAGCACGTCGGCGAAGTCGCGGCCGGACTCGCGCATGGTCGTAAGGATGTAGTTGCAGGTGCCGTTCAGGATGCCATAGAGCCGCTTCACGCGGTTGCCGACCAGCCCCTCGCGCAACGCCTTGATGATCGGGATGCCACCGGCGACAGCGGCCTCGAACGCCAGGATGACGCGCTTGGCCTCGGCCTGTGCGGCAATCGCGGTGCCATGCAATGCCAGCAGCGCCTTGTTGGCCGTCACCACGTGCTTGCCGCCGGCAATGGCGGCTTCGATCACCTGGCGCGCAATGCCGTCGCTGCCGCCGATCACCTCGACAACGACGTCGACATCACTGGCCCTGGCCAGCGCCAGCGGATCGCTCTCCAGGCGGATGCCCGTCAGGTCGACGCCGCGATCCTTCTTGAGATCGCGGGCGCTGGCGGCCACCACCTGCAAGGGGCGGCCGCAGCGCAAGGCCAGCAACTCGGCGTGCTGGCGCAACAACTGCACAGTGCCGGCACCGACCGTGCCCAGGCCGGCGATGCCGATACGAACCGGTTGAGACATGACGCGATGATCCAAGGTCAGGC
Organism: Vineibacter sp.; assembly: GCA_035279205.1. Classification (GTDB taxonomy): domain Bacteria; phylum Pseudomonadota; class Alphaproteobacteria; order Reyranellales; family Reyranellaceae; genus Vineibacter. The sequence goes on along the minus strand of DATEIF010000683.1, from coordinate 7,324 downwards.
GCGTGCCTTCAGGCGCGTAACATTGTCGCCCAAGCCGCGTTGATAGAGGTCGATGGCCTTGTCGGGATCGGCAAGCACCGTTCGGATGTTGCGGATCGCCTGACGAATGCGGTGTTTGTTTTCGACCATGGCGATGCGCACATGGTGATCGCCATACTCGCCGAAGCCGATGCCCGGCGACACCGCCACGTTGGCCTGCGTCAGCAGCAGCTTGGAAAACGCCAGCGATCCGAGCTCGGCGAACGCCGCCGGCAGCGGCGCCCAGGCGAACATGCTGGCCGGCGGCGAGGGAATGTCCCAGCCTGCCGCCTTCATGCCCTCGATCAGCACGTCGCGGCGCTCTTTATACGTCTCGCGCGCTTCGGCGACACATTCCTGCGGCCCGTCGATCGCCGCCACGGCCGCTACCTGGATCGGCGTGAAGGCGCCGTAATCGAGGTAGGATTTGATGCGGGTCAGCGCCTGGATCAGGCGGCGGTTGCCGGCGGCGAAACCGATGCGCCAGCCGGCCATCGAGTAGGTCTTGCTCATCGAGGTGAACTCGACGGCAACGTCGCGGGCACCGGGGATCTGCAGGATCGACGGCGGCGGCTGGTCGCCGAAATAGATCTCGGCGTAGGCGAGGTCGGACAGGATCCAGATCCCTGCCTTGCGGCAATAGTCTACGACGGGCCGGTAGAAATCGAGGTCGACCACCTGCGCCGTCGGGTTGGACGGATAGTTCAGCACCAGCGCCAGCGGCTTGGGCACGCTGTGGCGCACCGCACGGTCGAGCGCCGGCATGAACTCGTCGATGGTGGTCTGGCCCGGCACCGGGATGTGGCGGATCGAACCGCCGGCGATGATGAAGCCGTACGGATGGATCGGGTAGCTCGGGTTGGGAACCAGGATGATATCGCCTGGCGAGGTGATGGCCTGCGCCAGGTTGGCCAGGCCCTCTTTCGAGCCGATGGTGACGATGATCTCGCTTTCGAAATCGAGCTCGACACCGAAACGGCGCGCGTAGTAGCGCGCCTGCGCCTTGCGCAGGCCAGGGATGCCGCGCGAGTTCGAATAGCCATGGGTCGCGGGATTGCCGGCCGCTTCCGCCAGTTTCGCCACGATGTGCTGTGGCGTCGGCAGGTCGGGGTTGCCCATGCCGAGGTCGATCACGTCCTGTCCAGCGGCGCGGGCCTTGGCCTTCATCGCGTTCACTTCGGCGAACACGTAGGGCGGCAGGCGCTTCACGCGGTGGAATTCTGTGTCGTCCATGGCTGATGGCCTTTTTTGTGACCGCGCGAGCGCGGCTTGTCGGGGGTCCTGACGGGCGCCGCCGGCCCCGACGAGTCGGGCCCCCGGGCTGGCTGCGCGCTTTTGCCGTTTCGTGCCTCGGAAGTCGAGGCCGATCAGCGCGGCGTCGGGGTTGGCGGCTCCGACGCTGATGGCGGCCGCGAGGGCGCCGACGGCTCGTCGGCCTGGGGCGGCTTGCCCCTCACCTGGGAACCGATGGTCGATCCGCGGGTTTCGTCTACCGGCTGAGCCTCGCTGCCATAGCGGGCCCGGGCCCGATCGGACGCGAGCTGGCCGGCGAGCACAGCCCGATCGGCGGCCGTGGACGTCTGCGGCCGGGCCGGCACGGTGCCGAGATTGGGGTAGTTCTGGTCGTTCCCTTGCGGCGGCGGCTGGACCCGCTGCGGCGGTTCCGGGGTCGGGTCGTCGCAGGCGGCCAGTCCGGTCACCATCAAGGCCAGCGGCAGGGCGATGAACAAGCGGCTGCGGACCATGCGCAAGCTCCTGCAATGCGTTCGTGTTGCCATAAACCCGACCACTCCTGCCATTCGTTTGACGCCTGCCGGTGGGCTTCCTAATCTGCCAGCAAATGACCGATCGGCGCCCTGTGCGATTATCGCCCTAATCGACACAAAGGCAATGATTTGACAAGTGAATCTGCGTTCGTGGGAGGAGTGCAAAATGGCGGAAACCTCAGGCTCAACGCCGCGTATGCCCGATCCGACGGCCCTTCAGGAAGCGTGGAAGGACATCGCCGAGCGTAGCCAGCGCCTGCTGCAGGAATTTGCCGAGAAGCAGGCCAAGGACGGCCCGGCCGCCGCTCCGGGCGACGTGCTCAACCTGACCGGCACGTTCCTCGACTTCACCGCCAAGCTGATGGCCGACCCGCAGAAGGTCGTGGCGGCCCAGATGGAGCTGATGCAGCAGTACATGCGGCTGTGGCAGGCCACCGCCGACCGCATGATGGGCAAGCCGGCCGAGACCGTGATCGACGCGCCCAAGGACAAGCGCTTTGCCGATCCGGCCTGGCGCGACGAGGCGATCTTCGACCACGTCAAGCAGTCCTACCTGCTGACCTCGCGCTGGCTCACGGGGCTGAGCAAGGATGTCGAAGGCCTGAGCAAGCACGAGCGCCAGAAGGTCGACTTCCACATGCGCCAGTTCGTCGACGCCATGGCGCCGACCAACTTCGTGGCCACCAATCCGCAGGTGCTGCGCGCCACGGTCGAGAGCGGCGGCGAAAACCTGGTGAAGGGGCTGCGCAACGTGCTCGAGGATCTCGAGCGCGGCAAAGGCCGGCTGGCGATCCGCCAGACCGACATGAAGGCGTTCGAGGTCGGCCGCAACGTCGCGACGGCACCCGGCAAGGTCGTGTTCCAGAACGCGATGATGCAGCTGCTGCAGTACAGCCCGACGACCAGCGAGGTCTATGAGCGGCCGCTGCTGATCGTGCCGCCATGGATCAACAAGTTCTACATCCTCGACCTGAAGGCCGAGAATTCGTTCATCCGCTGGGCCGTCGACCAGGGCTACACGGTGTTCGTGATCTCGTGGGTCAATCCGGACGAAAAGCTCGCCGCCAAGACGTTCGAGGACTACATGCTCGAAGGCCCGCTGGCGGCGCTCGACGCCATCGAGAAAGCCGTCGGTGCGCGCCAGGTGAGCGCGATCGGCTACTGCATCGGCGGTACGCTGATGGCCGCCACCTTGGCCTGGATGGCGGCGCGCAACGACAACCGGATCGCGGCCTGCACCTTCTTTACCGCCCAGGTCGATTTCACCGAGGCGGGCGAGCTGACGGTGTTCATCGACGAGGAGCAGATCAGCAACATCGAGGCGATGGCCAAGCAACGCGGCTACATGGACGGGGCCGAGATGGCGACCACGTTCAACCTGCTGCGTGCCAACGACCTGATCTGGTCGTTCGTGGTCAACAACTACCTGATGGGCAAGGATCCCTTCCCGTTCGACCTGCTGTACTGGAACTCCGATGCCACGCGGCTGCCGGCGGCGATGCACAGCTATTACCTGCGCAACATGTATCAGCGGAACCTGCTGGTGCAGCCCGGCGGCATCACGCTCTCCAACATCCCGATCGACCTGCGCAAGGTCGCGATCCCCTGCTACATCCAGGCCGGCAAGGAGGACCACATCGCGCCGCTGAAGTCGGTCTACAAGCTGACCCAGGTCTTCAGCGGGCCGGTGCGCTTCATGCTGGCGGGCTCCGGCCACATCGCCGGTGTGATCAATCCACCCAAGGCCAACAAGTACCAGCACTGGCTCAACGACACGCCGAAGAACCCGCCGACGTTCGAGGAATGGATGGCCAATGCCACCGAGCACAAGGGTTCATGGTGGCACGACTGGGATAAGTGGCTGGCGCCCCTGAGCGGCCCCAAGGTCCCGGCGCGCGATCCCGCCAAGGGCGGTTTGCCGCCGATCGAGGATGCACCCGGCAGTTACGTCAAAGTGCGTATTGTCGACTGACGGCGCGATGATATACCGGATGGATGTCCGGGGGCACGCAGGTTGGGGGCTACTTCCGATCGCTGGAGGCGATTCGCGGTGTCGCCGCGCTGGCCATTGTGCTGTACCACCTGGACGACCGGCTGGGCCTGCCGTTCTATTTCGACAACTTCTATATCGGCGTTGATCTGTTCTTCGTCCTGTCCGGCTTCGTGATCTTCCACGTCTATGGCGGGCAGATCGTCGACAGAACCGGTTACGTGCGTTTTCTCTGGTTACGGTTCGCCCGCGTCTATCCGCTGCACCTGGCGACGCTGCTGGCATTCGTCGCCTTTCAGGCCGCCGTCACGGCCCTCGACGGCAGCATCGCGGAGTCGATCGAACCCCTGTTCGCGCACAACGACTTCTGGTCGTTCATCGGCAATGTGCTCGCCATCCACGGGCTCAATGTGTTCGCCGGGCCGACGTTCAACATTCCCAGCTGGAGCATCAGCACCGAGCTCTATACATACGCCCTGTTCGGCGCTTTGTTCTGGGCTGGCTTGATCGGCCCCGACAGGCCGTTCGTCGGGCCGATCCTGATCGCCATCGCGGGCTACGTCCTGCTGGCGACGCAGGCGCCCCAGTTTCATGTCATGCAGGACCTGGGCTTCATCCGAAACGTGCTCAACTTTGCGCTGGGTATCGTTGCCCGGGAGATATACGCGCGGCTGCCGTCGCCCTCGACGCGGACGCTGGTCATACTGCAAGTCGGCTCAGTAGCGATGCTGCTGATCCTGCTCGCCGTGCCGGTTCGTGTCGCCCCGTCCGCCATCTATACCGTGCCGATCGTGTGCGCCATTCTCATTCTGGCGTGTGCCTACGACCGCGCCGGGCTGTGCCCGATTCTGCTGCTGGCGCCACTGCAGTGGCTGGGGCGCATCTCCTACTCGCTCTACCTGACGCACTACATGCTCGTGCTGCTGGTGAGCGCAGCGTACCTCGCCGCTGTCCAGCACGGGTTGATCGCCAACGCGCTCTGGAAGCAGTGGGCGCTGAATCCGCTGGTCGCGGCGATTGCGCTTGCGATCGCGCACGTGACCTATCGCCATCTCGAGCTGCCGGCCAGGGCGTTCCTGCGCGCGCGATGGCAGCCGGGAGGCCGATAGTACCTGGAATCGCTGGTCGCTGACACACCTGTCATCCCGAGCGTAGCGAGGGATCTCCCGCGAATGGCGCACCATGCGTCGATCGCAGGAGATCCCTCGCTACGCTCGGGATGACAGTCGCGACTCACCTTCCACCGATAGCCGATACTAGCTGCCGACCCGTCGCGGTACCCCGCTGCCGCCGCTACGATCCGGACCGCGAGACCACGTCGAAATGCTGCGCAACGCTGTCGAACGCAGCCAGGACAGCACGCGCTTCGGGCTCGACGATCGCCGTCTCCACGTCATCACCGGCAAAAGCGCGGATCGACTCGATCGAGTCCCACAACGTCACGGCAAGGAACTCGGTATGGCCGCCGGTGTCGCGGCGCAGCAGCCAGGCACCGCGGTGGCCCTCCAATTCGCTCAGCGCCGGGCGGACATGGTGCGTGAAATGATCCTGGTAGGCGGCCGCGTTCTGCACCGCCGCCTGCCCGCGCCAGAGCCGTGCGATCATCTCAGCTCACTCCCTGAAAAGCGGTTTCGGCGGCAAGCTGCCGGCCGATGACCAGGCGTTGAATGTCCGACGTGCCTTCGTAGATCGAGCAGACGCGCACGTCGCGATAGATGCGCTCGACCGGAAAATCGCTGAGATACCCGTAGCCGCCATGGATCTGGATGGCGGCGGAACAGACCTTTTCGGCCGCTTCCGACGCAAACAGCTTGGCCATCGAGGCTTCCTTCAGGCAGGGCGCCGCGGCGTCGCGCAACGCCGCCGCGCGCAACACCATCAGTTCGGCCGCATGCAGCGTCGTTGCCATGTCGGCCAGGCGGAACGATACGGCCTGATGCTCGATGATCGGCTTGCCGAACGTGCGCCGGTCCTTGGCGTAGGCCAGCGCTGCCTCGTAGGCCGTGCGCGCCATGCCGACCGATTGCGCCGCGACCCCGATCCGGCCCCCTTCGAGGTTGGCCAGCGCAATCGACAGCCCCTCACCTTCTTCTCCCAGCATCTGGTCGGGCGCCACCTCGCAGTCATCAAAGACGATCTGGCAATGATCGGTCGAGCGTTGGCCCATCGTGTGCTCGACGCGCGCCACGGTATAGCCCGGCGTCGTCGTCGGCACGATGAATGCCGAAATGCCCTTCTTGCCTGCCGCCGGATCGGTGACGGCAAAGACGACGGCGACATCGGCGCTGCGGCCTGACGTGATGAACTGCTTCACGCCGTTCAGCACGAATTTGTTGCCGGCCCGTCGTGCCCGCGTCTTGATCGCAGCCGCGTCGGAGCCGGCCTCGGGTTCGGTGAGACAGAAGGCGCCGAGCTGACGTCCCGCTGCCAGCGGCCGCAGGAACCGCTCTTTCTGCTCCGCCGTGCCGAATTTCAGGATCGGCATGCAGGCAAGCGAATTATGGACCTGGAACGCGGTCGACGCCGCGCCGTCGGCGGCCGCGATCTCCATCAGCGCCAGGTAGTACGAGACACAGTCAGTCCCGGTGCCGCCGAATTCTTCCGGGACCATCATGCCCAGCAGACCAAGCTCGCCCATGCGCACGAAGGCTTCGCTCGGAAACCGCCCTTCGCGATCGCGCGCGGCGGCACCCGGCGCCAGCTCGCGCTGCGCGAATTGCCGGGCCGTCTCCCGGATCATCCGTTGTCGTTCCGTCAGCACGTCTTCCCTCCGCGGCATTGAACGCGCGCATCATCACTTTCGCTTTCCATCATGATGGCGACGGCGTCCGGCCGCGGTATTGGCAAAAATTGCGCGGTGCCCCAGCGATCACGGCACCTGTCAGCGCCGTGGTTCCGCCGAGGCAGCAGCACCACGCATCTGGGTGGCGACCGTCAGCTCGCCGATCTTGCGGCCCATGTCCTGCCCGACGTCGGCCGAGAAACGATAATGGAAGCCGGCATAGATCCGAGCGGCTGCGACCTCGTTGGCGTAGTCCTGCAGTCGCGTCCACCGGCGCGTCACGCCCGGCGCTGTCGGGCTGGTCATGGACACTTCCGCAATCTCATTGCCAAGCACGCTCATGAGCACCGACGCGGCGGCGGCCGACGTGATGCAGTGCGCGCAGGGATACTCGGGATGCATCGGCGTGTCGCCAAGCGGCAGCCAAGAGGCGTCGCGCGGCGTGGCCTTGTTGCCGGTCAGGTCGGCATTGCGGATCGCCGTGATGGGGCGCCAGAAGTTGTAGTGATACTTGGCGTCGAACACGGCGATGAAGGCATCGTCCGCCGCCATGGCAACCAGTGCAAACAGGCGCGCGCTGTCGATCAGGTCCATCTTCCGTGCGGCTGTCAGCTGGCGCACGATGGGATTCCAGGCTTGCGGGCCCGTGACGAACCAGAAGCGGCCGATCGCCGTCTGCTCGGCGGTACGCTTCGCGCTGTCGCGCCTGCCGAGCTCCCTGATCTCGTTGACGTCGTTCGTCCATGTCGGCGAGACCAGCGCCGGTGG
>DATEIF010000682.1:0-12088 GCA_035279205.1 Vineibacter sp. | reverse complement strand
GCATCAGCACGGTGACTTCCGCGACCGGCCGGTCGCCGTTGCGGAACGCACAGACGACGCGCACGTCGAGATTGCGGGCGCTGTTGTTGGCCAACCCCAGGGCCAGTTGCCAGTTCGCACCGGGCACGGCGCGCAGCGATGTTGCTTCCAGCGTCACCAACGGAACCGAAGACCCCGGGGCGGACGTCACCGGCACCGTGCCGGCGGGGCTCAGCGGCGGCGACACTTCGCCCAGTCGCTGCAGGGGAACCTGCTGCGCGCCGGGCTCGAAGGCACGGTCTCTGGGCGGCACCGGCCTGGCCGTCTGCGCCTGCGCTGCATGGGCGATCGAAACAACGACCATGGCAACGCTTGCTATCGTCAGTGGACGCATTGTCTGACCCTCCTGTGACGCTGTTCACACACCCTATGCTAGAGCTTTCGTTACGCACGCGGAAGGCAGTGAACGATCCGGAACAGATCGCGCGGCCGCAAATTCTTTCCGGGAAACAACCGAATAGGTCAGTTTCCGCAGGTTTTCATTCCAGAGGAGACAACACCCGACACGGGACATTGTCGACGAAGTCGGTGACCGGCGGTCCCGAGATGTCGGCGGCGACCTGGTCGCCTGGCCGCACGTTGCGCATCAGCACGGCAACGTCGCTGACAGCGCGGTTGCCGTTGCGGAACGTGCACATCAGGCGGGCATCGATGTCGCGGGCACTGTTGTTCGCCAGCGTCAGCGTTAACGCCCAACGCGCGCCGGGTACGGGGCGCAACGCGTTTGCGTCGAGCGTCACCAGCGGGACATTGGATCCGGGGCCGGAGACCACGGGCACGCTGCCGACGCGGCGCAGCGGCGGCACCACCAGGCCGCCGCGATCCGCCCGCACGCGCTGCTCGCGCGGGTCGAAGGCGCGATCCTCGGGGGGCACCGGGATGTGATCCTTGCCGACGGTCAGCGGGTCGGGTGCCGGCGGTGGCGTTTGGATGACGCGTGGTGCCGGCCGAGGCGGCGGTGCCGCCGGCGGTTGACCGCTGGTTGACATGCGGTCGTAACAGACCAAGCGCGCCGTCGGATCGGCGATATCGGCACAGCGCGATGTCTGGGCGGACACCGGCCCGGCGGCACCCAGAACCAGCAGCGCGATACTAGCAGTAGTGAGGCGATGCATTTGGGGAACCTCCTATGGACAACAATAAACGTCGCACGGCCGTGCGGGTTCCCGCTTTCGACATGCGGCCGCGCAGCGCACCTGACGCATAGCCCTGCGGCGCCGGCGGCCTACCGGCGACGTAAACGGCGGTTTATCGTGATCCGCAACGATCCGAAGGAGAGACATATCGATGGCGAAGACCGCCACCGCGGCCGAGGTCCTGGCGCAGGGCGCGCCGGAACTGAAAGTCGGCCAGGAGCGTCCGGTGGACGCGACCTACGAAGGCCAGAAGACGCCGGCGATGAAGCCGCGCGATGCTGCCACCCTGATCATCGTGCGCAAGCCGCAGGACCCGCAGGGCATGCCCGAGGTGCTGCTGGGCTGCCGTGATGCCGGCCATGCGTTCATGCCCAACCGCTACGTATTTCCGGGCGGGCGGGTCGATCCCGCCGATGCGCGGGTGCCGGTGGCGACGTCGCTGCGGCCCGAGGTGGACGAGCGGCTGCGCCGCGCCGCCAGCGCGCAGAAGGCCCGCGCACTGGCCATCGCGGCCGTGCGCGAGACCTACGAGGAAACCGGCCTCATCATCGGCGAGCCGTGGGATGGCACGGCGGGCACGGTCGACAAGCATTGGCAGGGCTTTCTCGACCAGGGTTTGGCGCCGGCGCTGCATCATCTCGACTACATCGCACGCGCCGTGACGCCGCCGGGCCGTCCCCGGCGTTTCAATGCCCGCTTCATGATGACCGACGCCGAGGTGCTGAAGGGCACGATCAAGGACAGCAGCGAGCTGGGCGACATCCGCTGGGTGCGGCTGGACGAAGCGCAGAAGCTGCCGCTGCCCACCATCACCGGCCTGATCCTGGGCGAGGTCGGCCGCCTGTTGCGCGAGCCGCCGCCGCTGGGCGTGCCGCGCAAGATCCCGCTGTTCAAGACCATCCACCGCAAGCACATGCTGCTGGAGGAGTAGGTGGGCAGGGCTCATCTCGAACCCCTCTCCCCGCGAGAGCGGGGAGAGGGAGGGGCCCGCGCGCAGCGCGGGAGGGTGAGGGGTACGATCGTCCAGTTCCGGCCTTCCCGCGCATGGCTTGATCGTTCCTACCCCTCACCTTCCCATGCCTTCGGCATGGGCCCCTTCCTCTCCCCGCTCTCGCGGGGAGAGGAAGTAACGGCGAAGCATCGGCCTCGCGCCATTTGAGATAGTCCTGCCCGTCGCGCGTGGACGCGCACGGTCCGAACGGGCTAAAACCCATTGCAATGCCGCCCCGCTCCCGTTCGGTCCTGTTGCTCACCTTGCCGCCCATCCTGGGTGGCGTCACCTCACAGGGACGACTGGTCGCCGATCTGCTGCAACGGCATGGCCATGACGTGACGGTTGCGTGGCGCGCCTATTTCCAGGATCAGCCCGAGCTGTCGGTGCCGAGCTGGAAGGTGCTCTCCGGCCGCAAGCCGACGCTGCGCGAGGTGCCGGACTGGCCTTGCCGCCGTGTCGCGGTGGGCACCTGGCTGCCGGAGCTCGAATGGGCCCACCACCAGCCCTGGGCGCCTTGGCGGGCGTTGCTGGAGAGTCACGACAAGCATGTCATCGTGTCGGGCAACAACCTCGCCGGTTGGGGACCCACGGCGCTGGGTCTGCCGTCCATGCAATGGATCGCCACGCCCTACATGGCCGACCGTGTCGATCGCATCGCGAAATGGCCGGCGTGGCGGCGCGCCTATGATGCGACGTTGAACGCCTGGATCGGCCGCGGGCACGAGCGGCGCAGCCTGGAGCAGGCCGATACGGTCGCGATCAGCCGTTACACGCTCGACGGGCTCAAGGCGCTGACGCCCAAGGCACGCCTGTTCGGCGTGGTGCCGATCCCTGTCGACACGCAGCGTTTTACGCCCGACGGCCGTGACCGCGGCGCGGCGCGGGCGCTGCGTATTGGCTTCAACGGCCGCATCGATGATCCGCGCAAGAACATGGAGCTCCTGGTGCAGGCCTTCGCGCTGGTGGCCCAGGCCCATGAGGGCGTCGAGCTGCATGTGCGCGGGCCACTGGATCGTGCCGACTTCATCGCGCGCTACGGCGCGGCGGCGATCGGCGAGCGGCTTACCGTCGGGCCACCGGTGAAGCACCAGGAATTTCCCGACTGGTACCGTTCGCTCGACATCTTCGCGATCCCCTCGCACCAGGAGGGCCTGTCGATCGTCGGTACCGAAGCCATGGCCAGCGGTTGCGCCGTGATCTCGACGCGCTGCGGCGGGCCTCAGGATTTCGTCCTCGACGGCGAGACCGGTCTGCTGTCGGACTTCGCGCCGCGCGCCTTCGCCGACCGCATGATCGCATTGATCGAGGATGCCGCGCTGCGCCGGCGGCTCGCCGATTCAGGCGTGGCGCTGATCCGCGAGCGCTACGCCCAGGCCGCCTTCGAGCGGCTTTACATGGAAGCCTTCACCCGCACCTTCGGCGGGTGACTCGTCATCCCCCGCTGGCGCTCAGGATGACTGCTGCGCGAGATGGCAGGTCACGCCGCCTTGAAGCGGGCATTCACCGTGGGCGGGCCGTCGCTCTGCACGCGGCCGTCGGCAACGAACTGGATCAGGTGCGCCAGCACCGAGCGGCCGGCGGCCGGATGCAGGATCGCCGGCACGTCCTTGTACATGCGCGCCACCATGGCCGGCACGGTGTCGAGACCGTCGCGCAGGCAGCCCAGGATCTGCCGTTCGCGGTCAAGCCGGTGGTCGATGTAGGCCTGCACGAATGGCCGCGGATCGCGGATCTCGGCGCCGTGCGTGGGAATGTAGATCGCCTCCTCGCGCGGCAGCAGCTTGCGCAGCGACTCGAAGTAGGAGCGCATGTTGCCGTCGGGCGGCGAGATCACCGCGGTCGACCAGCCCATGACGTGATCGCCGCTCAGCATCACGCTGTCCTCGCGCAGCGCGAAGCACAGGTGATTGGAGATGTGGCCCGGCGTGTGGATGGCTTCGACCGTCCAGCCCTTGCCGTTCACCACCTCGCCGTCGCGCAGCGTGATGTCGGGTTTGAAGCCGTGGTCGCCACCCTGTTCGGTGGCGACACCCTCGGGCGGCTTGGGGTGGGGGCCGAAGGCGTAGACCGGGGCGCCCGTCGCCGCCTTCAGCGCCGGCGTGGCGGGCGAATGATCGACATGCGTATGCGTCACCAGGATGTGGCTCACCGTCTCGCCGCGCACGGCATTCAGCACGGCGTCGACATGGTCCTTCATGTCGGGGCCCGGATCGACGATGGCGACGCTGCCGTGGCCGATGATGTAGGTGCCGGTGCCCTTGAAGGTGAAGGCGTTGGGGTTGTGCGCCACCACGCGGCGCACGTTGGGCGTCACGGCCTTGGGCTCGCCGTACTGGAAGTCGAGTTCCTTGATGAAGGGAATGGCCATGGCTGCTACTCCAATCGCCCGCTGTCCCGTCTTCCTTCCCCTTTGGGGGAAGGAGCGATCTCAATGCTGCGGGATCAGCTTGTAGATGGCGTTGCGCTTGTCCGATGTCACGTAGACGGTGCCCGTGCGGCCGACCGCGACACCGGTCACGACATAGGCTGGCGGCAAGCCTTGTGTCGGCTTCAGGCCCATCCGGATGTTGCGCGCCACTTCGGTGCGGGCGCCGTCCTTGGGATCGATGGCCAGCACCATCTCGGTGCCGACCTCGGCGACATAGAGCCGGCCGTCGGGTCCCAGCGCAATGCCCTCGGGTCCCTTCAGGTTGTCGGCCACGATGGTGCGCGCGCCGGTGCCCAGGTCGATGCGCACGATCGTGCCGGTGGCATTCTCGGTGACATAGACGACGTTGTCGGGCCCCTCGGCCATCGCGGTCGGCGCCGCCATGTCCTTGGCGAGCACGGTTCGCTCCTGGCCCTGCTCGCCGGTCACCTTCACCAGGTTGCCGCCGGCCTCCAGCACGAAGAGCTCGCCCTTGGCGGTCTCGATGGCGTCCATCGGCGCCTGGAAGTCGTGCAGCAGTGCAACGCTCTTGCCGGTCAGGCGGTCAATCTTCTGCACGCTGTTGGTGAACCAGCTCGTCAGGATGACGTGCTTGGCGTTGACTGACGCACCCATCGGATATTCCAGCGTGTCGCCTTGCATGCGCAGCTTGGTGTCGACCGCGCCCGTGGCGCCGTCGATGGTGCGATAGGAGAAGATGTCGGCCAGATGCAGGGTGTCCTTGTCGCCTTCGCTGTAGACGGCGACGTCGCTGGGGATCGCGAGCTTCCCTTCGACGATGGTGCGATAGGCGCCGGTCGTGGTGTCGACCAGGTAGACGCCGTTGTCGACCATGCTGGTGACAAACACGCGGTCGCGGTTGTCGATGGCGAGGTTGTCCAGCCCCGGTTTCAAGGTCGCCACCAGTGTCTTGTCGCCGCTGGCTGCATTGACCTGCACGAGCTGGCCCAGGGCCGTATCGACGACGAACAGATTGCCGCGACGATCGAAGTTGACGGCCGCCGGCACCTTGAAGCCGTCGGCCACCACCGTCATGGTCGCCTTGTCGACATCGATGCGCACCACTTGGCCGCGGAACCACAGCGGTCCGTAGAGCTGGCCATCGGGTCCGAAGTCAAACCCGTTCAGGCCGCCCATGTCGCTCATGATCGGCTTGCGCTGGCCATCGCCATAATTGACCGGCTTGTAGTCCGGCTTGTCGATATTCTTCAGATCCTTGATGTCGATTTCCCACAGTGCGTCGCCGAGGAACACCTGGGTCGCGAACAGCCGCGGCTCCTTGTCCTTCTCGACCTTGAAGGCCAGCGAATTGATGCCGGGCAGGCCGGTGGCGAGGACGCGCGCCTCCTTCTGGCCTGGCCGTTGCACATAGATCGTGCCGGTCAGGAAGGCGGTCCATGCCATGGTGCCGTCCGGCGCGATGGCGATATCGTCGGCCATGCCGGCCGGTGCGTCGACCACGATGTCGACGTCGCCGCTGTCGACGCCCACGCGGTAGATCGTCTGGCCCACGACGCTGCCGACGAAAAGCTGGTCGTCCTTGTTGAAGGCCAGGCCATGCACGCCGTGGAAATAGGAACCCGGCACCAGGATCTGCTGCACGAACGATTTGGGCACCGGCATCGGCTGTGCCGGTGTCGCTGTCACGCCGGCGGCCGCGGCTGGTCCCGGCGCTTTCGGTGCGGACGCCGGCGGCGTTTTCGGCACCGGATGCGCCGGCGCTGCGGGCGGCTTGGCGTCCTGCGCCAGTGCGGGCAGGACGGTCAGCGCCAGGGCCGCGGCGCCGAGAAGAGGGGCGCGAAGGACAGCGAAGAAACAAGGCATGCGCGATAACCTCTGCGCACCTGATGTTGAAAATGCGGAGCGGACTGTAGACTGCCGTTCCGCCGGGTGGAAGCGCCGCGACATCGTCACTGTCGCGGTCTTTCCAAGCGCGCACCATCGGCTAACATCTCTGCCGGATCGAGACCAGCAGGAACGAGGAGACGACCATGTCCGGACCGCTGACGGGCTATACATTGATCGAAGTCGCCGGCATTGGCCCGGGACCGATGGCAGCCATGATGCTGGGCGACATGGGTGCCAACGTCATTCGCGTCGACCGCACCAAGTCGCACGTGATGGATCGCTTCGCCGATCCCAAGTTCAACGTTCACGGCCGCAGCCGTCGCTCGATCTCGGTCGATCTGCAGAAACCCGAGGGTGCCGAGGTCGTGCTGCGCCTGTGCGCCAAGGCCGACGGACTGATGGAACCGTTCCGGCCCGGCGTTGCCGAGCGGCTGGGCATCGGCCCCGACGCCTGCCTCAAGCGCAACCCCAAGCTCGTGTATGGCCGCATGACCGGCTGGGGCCAGGATGGGCCGCTGGCCAAGGCCGCCGGCCACGACCAGAACTACATCGCGCTCACCGGCGCCCTGCATGCCATCGGCCGCAAGGGCGAGAAGCCGGTGCCGCCGCTGAACCTGGTCGGCGACTTCGGCGGCGGCGGCATGCTGCTGGCGTACGGCATGGTGTGCGGCCTGCTCGAGGCGCAGAAATCCGGCAAGGGCCAGGTGGTCGACGCCGCCATGGTCGATGGCGTGGCGCTGCTGCTGGGCGCGCTGTACGGCATGAACGGCGCCGGCCTGTGGAACGACAAGGAACGCGAAGTCAACATGCTCGATGGTGGCGCGCATTTCTACGACACCTACGAGACCAAGGACGGCAAGTACGTCTCGATCGGCTCGATCGAGCCGCAGTTCTACGACCTGCTGCTGGAGAAGACCGGCCTGAAGGGCCAGGACCTGCCGGCCCAGCACGACCGCAAGGCGTGGGCACAGATGAAGTCGCGGCTGGAGGGCATCTTCAAGACCAAGACCCGCGATGAATGGTGCGCCATCATGGAAGGCAGCGACGTCTGCTTCGCGCCGGTGCTGACCATGAGCGAGGCGCCGCAGCATCCCGCAGCCAAGGCGCGCAACGCCTACGTTGACGTGGCCGGCTTCATGCAGCCGGCGCCGGCGCCGCGCTTCAGCCGTACCAAGGAGACGGTGGGGAGCCCGGCGCCCAAGCGTGGCAGCAACACCGACGAGGTGCTGGCCGAGCACGGCTTCTCGTCGGCCGAGATCGCAGCGCTGACCAAGGCGGGCGTCGTGGGCGCCCAGCCGTGATCGATGCACGATCCGCGCCGCCATGTTCCGCTGCGCGACGACCCCTGGGATGAGGCGGTAGCGCGCGACGCGATCCGGCACATCGCCCGTGATGCGCTGGACCGCTTCGACGCGCGGCACTTCTGGCCGGCGCATCCTCAGGAATCCTATCGCGCCGATGGCGCCACCTCTCTCTACTGGGGTGCCGCCGGCGTTCTGTGGGCGCTGGATTATCTGCGACGCCAGGGTGCCGTCGCGTTCGACCACGATCTGGCGGCAGCGCTGCCTCAACTGCGGGCGAATAATGCCGCCCACTACGCCCATGAGGCGTACCCGGATCACAGCTCCCTGTTGTTCGGCGCCGTCGGAGCGGATCTGCTCGCCATGCGGCTGGCGCCGGATGATCGCACCGCCGATGCTCTGTTCCGCAGCGCCGAGAACAACCTGGCGCGGCCGATCCTGGAACTGATGTGGGGCATGCCGGGCACGATGCTGGCGTGCGTCGTCATGGCGGAGATCACCGGCGAGGGCCGTTGGCGGGAGATCTATCGCGCCCAGGCCGCGCGGTTGCTGGCCGACCTCGAGGAAACGGCCGTCGGGCCCCTCTGGACGCAAGACCTCTACGGCGAGCGGCTACGCTATCTCGGTCCGGTTCATGGCTACGCCGGCAACATGCTGGCCCTGTTGCGCGGCTGGGCGTGGCTCGATGCGGCGCAGCGCGCCAGGATCACCGACGCCATCACCACCACCCTGGTGGCGACCGCTCAGCGGGCGCCGCAGGGCGCGAACTGGCCCGCCATTGTCACGTCGGATGAAACGCCGGCGCTGGTGCAGTACTGCCATGGCGCGCCGGGCATGGTGACGGTGTTCGCCGACGCGCCGTTCAGCGCCGTGGCGGTCGATGACGTGCTGCGTGCCGGCGGCGACTTCACGTGGTTTGCCGGTCCGTTGGCCAAGGGCTCCAACCTCTGTCACGGCACCGGCGGCAATGGTTATGCGTTTCTCAAGCTCTACCGCCGATTCGGCGTGCCGCTGTGGCTGGATTGCGCGCGGGCGTTTGCCATGACCGCGATCGCGCAGTGCCGCGCGGCACGTGTCCGCCACGGCCAGGGCCGCTATTCGCTATGGACCGGCGATCTTGGCCTCGCGGTCTATCTGTGGGATTGCATTACCGGCCAGCCGCGCTTTCCCACCACGGATATCTTCTGATGGCACGCCGTCCGATCACATTCACCCGGCGCACCATCCGGCTCTTCACCCGCATCGGCCTGCTGGTGGCGCTGTTCGCCTGGCCGGTCGTGTGGGCGACCTCGCATTATCTTTTTGTCATGCGCACGGCGGCCCTGGAACGCATGCGTAGCGAAGGGGTTGTCGTCGATGCCGTGCCGACGATGCTGGCCGGCGTGTTGAGCTGGCAGAAGCGCGACTACCACTACGATGTGACGTACAGCTTCGCCGACGCGCAGAACCGCACCGTCACCGGGCGCGACTCGGTGACCGTGTCGCCCAATAGCGCGGCGCGTACAGCGTTCGAGGCCTTGCGCGATCCGGCCAGCCCATCCGGCCTGCGGTCCGACGCGCGCGTGCCGGTGATGTACCTGCCGGCCGATCCGTCGGTGAACGGGCTGAAGCTGCGCTACGATATCGCGCGCGTGCCGGAAGGATCGTGGGGTTTCATGGCCGGTTTCGCCAGCGCCGTCGTGCTGGCCGGCCTGGTGATCGGCATCGGCACGCTGATGGAGAAGCGGTTTCGGCCGGAGTGACGTCCGTCTCGGCTGCACCACATCGTCGATACTGATGAGTTTTGTCTTGATGCTGTGCGCGCGGGTCGCCAGCGTCCGTGCGCTGATCGTCCGGTCAACTTTCGCGAGATTGGCGCCACCGTCGGCCTCCGATCCGGTGCGATGACGGACGAAAGTTTTCAGCGCGCCCGCCGTCTTTGCCGGGCTCGACGCGGGGCTTCCGGATGCTACTCGTGGTGGCGCGTTCGGCGCGCGGGCGTTCGCTCGACTCGTGCGCCGGCGGTCGGATGGCGGCCGGCCGCCACGTGACAAGCGGTCAAACGATGCAGCTTGACATTGGGTCGTGATAGAGTCCGTCCGATCGTCGGGTACGAAAATTTCTTCGCGATCGCTCTTGATCGGAACGCGCGTGCGCGTCCTAATTGTGCCAATCACAAGCGCGGTTGTACTGCGCGGGGAACGGGCCAGGGGACGAGGCATGGACACCCAGGCGGATCGCGGTAATACCGCGCACCGGTCAATTCGCAACGAACGGCGTATGACTCCGCCTCCCGTCGATCCGGGTGAACAGCGCTACCGTGTTGAACGACAGATCGGCTACCTGCTGCGACGCGCGCATCAGCGCGCGTCGGCGATCTTCCAGGAGCAGATCGGCGATCCCAACATCACGCCGACGCAGTTCTCCAGTCTCGTGAAGCTGCACGAGGATGGTGAGGTGTCGCAGAACCAGCTCGGCCGCCTCGTGGGCATGGACAAGGCCACGACACAGGGCGTGATCCGGCGACTGAAGGCCCGCAACCTGGTGTCGGCGCGCGCCGATCCGGGCGATGCGCGTCGCACGTTGCTGCGGCTCACCGGCGAGGGCGACCGCCTGGTGCAGCGCCTGATGACGGCCGGCCCGCGCGTCACCAACGAAACCCTCAAGCCACTCAACGCCGACGAACAGCGTCAGCTCGTCACCCTGCTGTCCCGCATCGCCTAGATTCGCGCAGCGTAGCCGTCATCCCGAGCACAGCGAGGGATCTCCCGCGGGGATGACGCAGGGTGCGTCACGCGCAGGAGATCCCTCGCTGCGCCCGGGATGACACCAGTTCCATCTTTCCACCGCCGCTGGAGCGTTCTACAATCTCGAGATCGTTCGCTTACGAACGATCTCAGCGGACGCCATCTGCCATGGGTTTGTACCTGCGTCCCCGCACCATCGAGGAAGCCGTCGCGGCGCTGGCTGCGCGCGGGCTGACGGTGCTGGCCGGCGGCACGGATTTCTATCCGGCGCGCGTGGGCCGCGCGCTGGATGACGACGTGCTCGACGTGACCGCGATTGATGCCCTGCGCGGCATCACGGCCACCGATGATCACTGGCGCATCGGCGCGGCGACCACCTGGCGCGACATCGTCGACGCCGACCTGCCGTCTCTGTTCGATGGCCTGAAGCTTGCGGCGCGCGACGTCGGCGGCGCGCAGATCCAGAACGCCGGCACCATCGCCGGCAACTTGTGCAATGCCTCGCCGGCGGCCGATGGCGTGCCGGTGCTGCTGGCGCTCGATGCCGATGTCGTGCTGCAAAGCGCTGCCGCCAGCAGAACGGTGCCGCTGGCCGATTTCATCCGCGGCAACCGGCGCACGGCGCTGCGCGCCGATGAAATCATGACCGCGGTTCGGGTGCCGCGGCGCGCCATGCGCAGCGTCACCCATTTCCTGAAACTGGGCGCACGGCGTTATCTGGTGATCTCCATCGCCATGGCGGCCGGCACGATCGCGGTCGACGACGGCGGCCGGATCACCGCAGCCGGCATTGCGATCGGTGCCTGCTCGGAAGTGGCGCGGCGTCTGCCCGCGCTGGAGCAGGCCCTGGTCGGCGAACGGGCTGATGGCGCACTGGCGGACAAGCTGAGCGCATCGCATCTCGCGCCGCTGGCGCCGGTCGACGATGTGCGCGGCAGCGCCGACTACAGGCTGGACGCGGCGGCGACGCTCGTCCGGCGTCTTGTGTCTGTGCTGGCCGGGAAGATCACGGGGACGCCGGCATGACGCCGCACGACAGGCGCCGCACGATCGCATCCGATGCGTCAGTCGACGCGGCCGTGCGCTTCACCGTCAACGGCAGCGCCGTCGCGGTGACGGCAGGCCCGCTCAAGCGTCTGGCGCAAGCCTTGCGTGATGATCTCGGCCTGATCGGCACCAAGGTGGGCTGCGATGCCGGTGACTGCGGGGCCTGCACCGTGCTGCTCGACGGCCGGCAGGTCTGTGCCTGCCTGACGCCGTTGGGGCAGGTCGAGGGTCGCGCCGTCGAAACGGTCGAGGGGCTTGCGGCGCGCGACGGCACGCTGTCCCGGCTGCAGCAGGCGTTCCTCATCCATGGCGCCGCGCAATGCGGCATCTGCACGCCGGGCATGCTGATGTCGGCGGCCGACCTGCTGCGCCGCTCGGCATCGCCGTCGCGCCAGGAGGTGCTCGACGCCATCGGCGGCACGCTGTGCCGCTGCACCGGCTACCAGAAGATCGTGAATGCCGTGCTGTCCGTCGGCGCGGTGGCGGCGGTATCGCCGCGGACTGGCAAGGCGGTCGGCGCCCGCGTCGTGCGGGTCGATGGCCGGCCGCGCGTGGCCGGCACCGCATCG
>DATEIF010000681.1:0-20531 GCA_035279205.1 Vineibacter sp. | reverse complement strand
CCTTACGCTGTGCCTCCTCGACGCGCAGCCGCTCCTCTTCGGCGCGCTGTCGCTCCGCTGCCTGTCGCCTGGCCTCCTCATCGGCCCGCCGCTGCGCGTCCTCGTCGGCCCGGCGCTGTGCCTCCGCGGCAGCGCGCCTGTCGGCCTCGGCCTGCTCGTCGGCCCGGCGCTGCTCGGCCGCGACACGATCGGCTTCCTGACGCCGGGCTTCCTCTTCAGCCTGCCGGCGGGTATCGGCCGCACGCTGCTCTTCGTCGGCTTTCCGCTGCGCCGCATCGGCCGCCGGGCGCGGCGCTTCCGCGGGTTGTTCGGCGGGCACGGGCGTCTTGTCTGCAGTCCGCGAGCTCCCGCCGGCAATGGCCAGCAATCGCGGTCCTACCACGGCACCTACGCCCAGAAGGACCAGGACGACGGCGACACCGCCGGCGATCCAGGCTGCCCGCCGCAACGTCCCCGCGCTCTTGACCGGCGGTGGCGGCGATGGTGCGGCGTCATAGCTGAGCAGCGCCGCGACCTCGCGCATGCTCTGCACGCGGCGTGCCGGATCGGGGTCAAGCAGGCGGGCGAGATCGTGGCGCAGGTCCTCGGGCACGCCGGACAGGTCGGGCTGTGTCTCGCGTGCCTTGACGGCACGCGCCAACGACGATCCCATGGGCAAGGGCCGGCCGACCGCGGCGGCGGCCAGCACCAGGCCGAGGCTGTAGATGTCCGAACGGTGGTCGACGGCGCCATCGTACAGGCCGCATTGCTCGGGCGAGCAATAGTCGAGCTTGCCGGCAAAGCCGCTGCCGATCAGCGTGCTGCCAGCATCCAGCCGCTTGGCGACGCCGAAATCGATCAGCACGGCATGGTCCAGACTGCCGCCGCGCAGGACGACGTTGTCAGGCGACAGATCCCGATGGACCACGCCGCGTGAATGGGCGGCGGCCAGGCCCTCGGCGACCTGTGCGCCGACCCGCCGCACGTCAGCCGGCGCCAGGGGCGCGCGGGCGATCAGCGTGGCCAGCGACGGTCCGTCGACGAAATCCATGACCAGGAACAGCCGGCCGGAATCGTCGCCGAAGACGCCTTCATACGACACCACGGAGGGATGGCGGACCTTGCGCAGCGCCCCGGCTTCGCGGCGGAACAACTCGCGCACCTGGGGATCGCTGGCGAGGTCGGGACGGATCATCTTGATCGCGTCCTGATCCCCGGTGTGAATATTGGTCGCGCGGTAGACTTCACCCATGCCGCCGCGGCCGATCAAGGCCTCGATACGCTGGGTGTTGTTGAGCAGCGTCCCTGGCCGCAGCAGGCTTTGGCCATCGTGTGGCGCCTGCCCGGCGGCTGCAGCCTTGGGCCCTCCGGCCGCCGTATTGCCGGGCGCGGCGATGGACGCGGTGGTCGGCGGCTTGCCGGTCGCGAGCCCCCCGCCCGGCACGCGCGTATGCTCGCCGTCTCCCGCGGCAGCGGGGCGCAATGACTCGAAGGGATCGGCCTTGTCGGTCACCCTGTCCTCATGTCGCGTGACGTCTGCGGGGTTGTCGCGACGCCGGCGGATCGGCCCGGCATCCTATACCAATCACGGTCGATTTCGACGGTGAGAACACCCATACGCGGGACGCTATTCCCCGGCCCCTGCCATCGCTTGTGGTCCGTGCCGGCGACTTGACGCGCGAAAACCATCATTCTGACACCGAGCAGCGGCAGTCTGCAGGGACGGTGCGGGGTGATGGACGGGTGAGGCAGGACATGCTCATGCGATGGCGAGGGGCTCTGGCCGCGGCGCTGGTGGCGGCACCGCTGGCCGGGTGTTTCGACTTCACCGCCGATAGTGCGTTTCGGCCTGATGGCACTGCACAGGTCACGGCCGAGGTCGGTGTGTCCATGCAGCTTACGACTCTGCTGACCAGTCAGATGCCGTCGCAGAGGGATTTCCTCGCCGATTGCGAAAAGGAGCGGCCGCCCGCGTCGTTGCCGGCGGGCGTGACCTCGATCAAAGGCAAGCGCGGACAGCGCGGCGACATGGATCTCTGCACGTATGTGATCGAGGTCGCCGACCCGGTCGCTGCCGCCGCGGCGCAACAGGATGCGCGGGCGCAGAGTGCTCCTGGCCTGCGCGGCCTGGACAAGCCGCAGCTCAAGGTCGAGCGGCTGCGCGACGGTGTTTATCGCCTGTCGGGGCAGTTCAAGCCGATCGACATGCCCTTGGCGAAACCGGAGAAGCCGGGCGAGGCGCTGGCAACCAGCGCGATGTTGCTGGCGATGACCACCAACCGCTATGTGACGCTGACGGTATCTGCCGTGCGCATCGAGAACGCCAACGGTGATGTCCAGGCGGATGGTCGCAAGGTGGTGTGGAAGCTGCCGTTGCTGGCCTTGATCAAGACCATGCCCGGCACGCCGTATGAGATCAAAGCCGACATCGTCTATGCCGAGAGCTGGACGAACAAGGCGAAGCGCTGGCTTGGTCTTGATTGATGCGTTTTCGTGCAGCGATTGCCGGGCATGCGCTTCGCACGGCAAGTTGACCGGCGTTGCGCCTCGTGACGCTGGCTCGCGGATGATCAGCGACTAAAATGAGTGCTGATGAGCCGAGGTTGGGCATGATGTCATCGTCGCGCGTCGTGGTTCGCCGCCGACTGCTACGAGCCGGTGTGGGCGTGTCCGCGTTCCTTGCGGCGCCGGCATTGGTGCGGGCGCAAACGCTTGTGCCGACGCCGGCGCAGACCGAGGGGCCGTTCTACCCGGTCGTGCTGCCGCTCGATGCGGACAACGACCTGGTGCAGGTGCAGGGTGTGTCGTCTCCGGCGGGAGGCATCGTGACGCACATATCCGGGCGCGTGCGCAATGCGACCGGCCAGCCGATCACCGGCGCCCGGGTCGAGATCTGGCAGTGCGACGCTCAGGGACTGTATGACCATCCCGGCCAAAGCGACCTTGCACGACGCGACAGAGGATTTCAGGGCTTCGGCCGAACGGCGACGCAAGCGGATGGTGTTTATCGCTTCCGCACCATTCGGCCGGTCGCCTATAGCGGGCGCACGCCGCACATCCATTTTCGGATCGTGGCACCCGATGGCCGGCGGTTGACGACCCAGATGTATGTCGCTGGCGAGCCTGGCAACGAGCGCGACGGTGTCCTGCGGGCGATCCGAGACCCGCGGCAGCGCCAGCAGGTGGTGGTTACTCTGGCGCCCGCCGATGGCGCGGAACACGGTGCGCTGGCCGGTGTGTTCGATATCGTTCTGGCCTAGCCGCGGCTCGCTTGTGCATTGACAGCGCGGCCATGCGCCGATTTGCTCCCCGTCGAACCTAGATCGGGAGGACATGCGCGTGCCCAAGTTCAAGATCGTGACACCGCCAGGCGGCATCAGCGGCACTGGCTATGCCTATGAGATGGAAGCGCTGTCGTCGCTAGGCGCCGAAATCGTCGAGGTCGATGCGCCGTCGGAGAATGAATTCATCGCCGCCGCGCATGACGCGGACGCGCTCTACGCCAAGGGCCGGCGGATCTCGGCGCGCATCATCGACGGGCTGCAGCGCTGCAAGGTGATTTCATTGGGCAGCGTCGGCGTCGATTCGGTGGACGTCGCCGCGGCGACGGTGCGCGGCATTCCCGTCACCAATGTGCCGGACACTTTCATCGAGGAAGTGGCCGATCACGCGATGATGCTGATGCTGGCGACATTCCGCCGGCTGGTCGTGCAGGATCGGATGGTGCGCGACGGGCGGTGGCGCGAAGGCCGCCCGATGCTCTACGAGTTCCCGCGGCTGATGGGACAGACCCTGGGCTTCATTGCCTTCGGCCATGTCGCGCGTGCCGTTGCCAAGCGCGCCGCCCCGTTCGGCGTGCGCATGATGGCCTACGATCCTTTCGTCGAAGAGCTGGTGATGAGCGAGCATGGTGTCGAGCCTGTCAGTCTCGGCGAGCTGCTGGCGCAATCCGACATCATCTCCATGCACGCGCCGGCCACGGTCGAGGCGCAGCATATGCTGCGCGAGCCGCATTTCCGCGCCATGAAGAAGACGGCGCTCTTCATCAACACCGGTCGCGGGCCGACCGTCGATGAAAGTGCGCTGATCAAGGCGTTGCAGGAAGGCTGGATCGCCGCCGCCGGCCTCGACGTGCTGGAGGTCGAGCCGGTGAAGCCCGACAATCCTCTTCTCAAGATGGACAACGTCATCCTGACGGCGCACGTCGCCTCGGCGTCGGCGCGATTCGATCCGGCGCGTCGCCGGCGGGTCGGGCAGGAGATCGCCTCGGTGCTGACCGGCCGCTGGCCGCGCAGCTGCGTCAATCCGTCGGTGCTCGAGAAATCGCCGCTGGCGCGCTGGCAGCCGTACTCAATGGAGCGCGGGCCCGGGAACTAGTACTTCCTCTCCCGCTGCGCGGGAGAGGAAGGGGCCCGTCGTGCGCAGCACGATGGGAAGGTGAGGGGCCAAGGACAGGGCGCCTCGTGTGGGGACCCTCACCCTCCCATTGCGCGTTGCGCAATGGGTCCCTCCCTCTCCCGTAAACGGGAGAGGGGATAACGGAACTACTTCGTGCCGAACAGACGGTCGCCGGCGTCGCCCAGTCCGGGTACGATGTAGGCGTGGTCGTCGAGATGGCTGTCGATGGCGGCGGTCCACACCGGAACGTCGGGATGGGCATCGGTGAAGGCCTTGACGCCTTCCGGCGCCGCCAGCAGGCACATGAACTTGATGCGCGGCGCGCCGGTGCGCTTGAGCAGGTCGACGGCGGCGATGGCCGAGTTCGCCGTCGCCAGCATGGGATCGCACACGATCACGAGCCGGTCGGCGATGTCCTCGGGCAGCTTGCAGTAGTACTCGACGGCAGCCTTGGTCTCGGGATCACGATAGAGCCCGACATGGCCGACGCGGGCCTGCGGCATCAGCTCGAGCAGCCCGTCGGCCAGTCCCAGTCCAGCGCGCAGGATGGGGACGACCACCAGCTTCTTGCCCTCGATGAAAGGGGCGTCCATCGCGGTCAGCGGCGTGGCGATACGCTGGGGTGCCAGCGGCAGGTCGCGTGTCACTTCATAGCCCACGAGCATGGCGATCTCGCGCAGCAGCCGGCGAAAATTGGCGCTTGGCGTATCCTTGTCGCGCATCAGCGACAGCTTGTGCTGGACCAGCGGGTGGTCGACGACGGTGACGTTCATGATTTTCTTTGCCCCTTAAAAGACGGTGCCGTCGCTCTCGATCGTAATCGGCGGTGCTCCGCCGGGCCGCCGTTCGGCGGCCAGCCTACGGCCGGCAAGCCACGTGCCCCCTTCAAGCACTTTCGCGAGCGGCAGCGCCTTGGCATCGAGGCCGAGATGGACGCGGACGTGCTGCGCGATCTGATCCAGCAACAGCACCGTCATCGCCCGCCACTCGACGATGACCTCGTCGCCCGGTGTCCAGGCACGATCGATGATGTCGCGGCGCTTGACCCGCAGCGCGCCGCTGTCGACCAGCAGGCCGCCGTTGCGATACTCCGGCAGTCCTGTGAGCGCATCGAGGTCCGTCACGACAATGCCGGCCTCCTCGAGCGGCTCGACCAGCGAGTAGGCGAGCCACTGCGAGAGCTTGTGGAACGGCACCAGACCGTCCGTCAGGTCGCGCGCGCGCACGGCGGGATGACGCCAGACGTCGCCCAGAGGCTGACCGGCGATGTCCAGCCGCGATGGCCAGATCGGCGTGAAGGCCTCCAGCAGGGCCGCCAGGATCGCCGCGGCGGGAAGCGCACCGGCGGTCGCCTGTCCGGCGAGGTGATCGAACAGATGCCCTGGCCGCGGGTCCCGCGTGCCGAAAAGGTCGGGCCGCGCCAGGACCGCATCGCCCAGCCGGCGCAGCAGGGAGACACGCCCATCGAGCCCGATCAACGGGTTGTGGGCGGCGATCTGAAAGCCGGCGACCAGCGCCATGATCTCGATCCTGCCCAGCGCGTCGGCATCGGCGCGCAGCGGATCCCGCGGATCGTGGCTGAAGGCGCCGGCAGCAAACATGTCGATCGAGGCGACCGCCAGGCCTTCGGAGCGCGCGTAGATTTCGCCGGTTGCCGGTTCGCGGTAGCGCCAATCGGGGCCGGCGCCGGCGTCCAGCAGCACCGAGATGATCGTGAGGTCGAAACGCCGCCGCGCCCGCTCCTCGCGGGAGACGCCATTCGGCAGGCGTTGCGCGAGCGCGCCCCAGCGATCACGTCCGTTGACTTCGAGGTGCCGCCAGCGGGCATGGAACGGCACGGCCCGCACGTCAGGGAAGCGCTCGCGGGTGACGGCGAGCGTGGCGCGCACTGCGGCTTCGAGCCCATCGTAGTCGAGCGCGAAGTGCGGCGAGGCGCCATTCTCGACATGGCGCCACACCGCCTCGGCCCGTTCGCGGATGGCCTGGGGCGTGCGCAGATAAGCAATCGCGGCGGACGGGGTTGTGCAAAGCGGCGTCGGCGTCACTCGCTCAGCCCTCGGCCCTTGGCCTTGGTCAGTTCGGAAACCTCGGGTTTCTTGGGCGTGAAGTAGCCGGCTGCCTTCTTGGCATCCATCTCGACCTGCGCGTCCGGTGGGATCAGGTCGTCCGGAATCGGCACCTGCTCGACGATGTCGATGCCCTGGGCGCGCAGGGCGTCCGACTTCATGTTGCTCATCGATGCGAAGCGGTCGATGCGCGCGATGCCCAGCCAGTGGAACACATCGGGCATCAGCTGCTGGAAGCGCATGTCCTGCACGCCGGCCACGCACTCGGTGCGGGCGAAATACTGCGCCGCGTTGTCGCCGCCCTGCTGGCGCTTGCGTGCGTTGTAGACCAGGAACTTCGTCACCTCGCCCAGCGCGCGGCCTTCCTTGCGGTTATAGACGACAAGGCCGACGCCGCCCTGCTGTGCCGTCTCGATGCACAGCTCCATGCCATGCGCGAGGTAAGGCCGGCAGGTGCAGATATCGGAGCCGAACACGTCGGAGCCGTTACATTCGTCGTGGACGCGGCAGGCGATCTTGGTCTCCGCCTGGCCGAGCTTGGCGACATCACCGAAGAAATAGAGCGACATGCCGCCGATCGGCGGCAGGAACGCCTTCAGATCGGATCGCGTCACCAGTTCGGGATACATGCCGGCCGTCTGCTCGAAGAGCGTGCGGCGCAGGACTGTTTCGGCGACGCCAAAACGCTCGGCGACGCCCGGCAGCCACCACACCGGCTCGATGGCCGCCTTGGTGACCCGCACGTCGCCGCCGGGCAGCAGGATGTGGCCGTCCGGTTTCAATCGGCCGGCCTCGACCGCATCCTTCACCTCCGGCATGGACACGCGTGCCTTGGTCACGGCGATGGTCGGGCGGATGTCCAGCCCGGCCGCCAGGCGATCGGCGAAGGCCTCGGTGATGAGATGGCCCCAGGGATCGAATGACACGATCTTGCCGGGGTCGCTCCACTGCGGAAACGGTCCGATCGGTGCCGCCGGCGACGTGTCGGTGAGATCCGGGCGGTGATCCGCTGCCAGGGTTCGCGCCGCGATGGCGAGCGCGCGATAGACGCCGTAGCCACCGGAATGCACGCCGATGGCGTTGCGGTGCTCGGGGTGGGTGACGGTCGCCACGATGGGGCCGCGTTCGGCCGGGATCGCCGCACCCCAATGGATCACAGGGGGCTGGGTCGAACCGCGTGAGGGGTGTGATGTCAGCCGGATGTGGCGGTGAGCGCGCGGGGCGTTGGAAACCGGAGCGGCGGTCTTGGTGGACGGCGGCAGGGCCGTGGTCATGGGCTTTCCAGTACGACTACCTCGGAAAGCGAGGCATACTAGCAGCCTGTGGACAAATTATGAAGGCGCTTTACCGGTCCAAAATGGCCCTCGATTATTCATTCAGGCCAGAAGCAATTTTCCTTGGATGATCATGGCTTTACCGCATACAGCGCTTCCCGGTTGCACGTGCGGCCTACCGCATGTGGGGCGTCGCGCTTTCCTGGCGGGCGCCGGTGCGGCCGCCGTGTTGGCAGGAATCGGTCCGCCGGCGCTGGCACAAGCCAAGCCGCACCGGATCGACGTGCATCATCATCTGTCGCCACCCCCCTGGGTGTCGGCGTTGAAACTGGCCAAGCTCGACACGCCGCCGGTCAACAACTGGACGCCGCAGAAATCGCTCGAGGACATGGACAAGGCCGGTGTCGCGACCGCGATGACGTCGCCGACGCTGCCGGCGGTGGGCTTCCTCGATGCCGGTGAAGCCGCCGCGGTGGCGCGTGCCTCCAACGAATACGCCACGAAACTGGCACAGGATCATCCCGGGCGCTTCGGCGTGTTCGCGCTGCTGCCGATGCCTCACGTCGAGGCTACGCTGAAGGAGATCGAGTATGCCTTCGACACGCTGAAGGTCGACGGCGTCGCCTTCATGACCAGCTACGGCAATCGTTTCCTCGGCGATGCCGCGTTCGCGCCGGTGATGGATGAGCTGCACCGGCGCAAGGCCACGGCCTATACCCACCCGAACGACCCGGCGTGTTGCCTGAACCTCGCCGGCATTCCGCCGGTCATCATCGAGTACGGCACCGATACGACGCGGACCATCGCCAGCCTGATCTTTTCCGGCACATCGACGCGCTGCAAGGACATCAACTTCATCTTCTCGCATGCAGGCGGCACCGTATCGGCGCTGACGGAGCGTCTGACCGTGCAGATCGTCTCGCTGCCGCAGTTCAAGCACTTTACCGGCGAGGGCGTGACGGCTGAGCTCAGGCGGTTCTACTACGACACGGCGCAGGCGTCGAACCCGATCGCCATGGCGTCGCTGACCAAGATGGTGGCGACCTCGCAGATTCTGTTCGGAACGGACTTCCCCTACCGAACGGCGGAGCAGCATGTGAAGGGCCTCGCGGCGCTGTTCGGCGCCGACGATCTCACGAAGATAGAACGCGAGAACGCACTGCGAATCCTTCCGCAGCTGCGCGGCGGACGCTAGAGCGAAGGACCTTGCTGTAGCCCGACCAAACTGTCATCCCGAGCGCAGCGAGGGATGACAGCTGCCGCCATGGCAGGCCGGCTGCGTCGCGTGGGGAGGATTGGATGGCTGACAGAGTGGCGCCTGCTGTCCCCCCGCAGGAGCGTGATGTGCCGGCGCCAGCGACCGAAACGGCGGCGGTCGGGCGATTGCTTGATGCCTATCCCCTTGGCCCAGAGGCAAAGGCGAGGGTGCGTGATCGTGCCGTCGCCCTGACGCGCGGGATGCGTGCGGCGCGCCGTCGCTTCGGCGGCATTGACGAGTTCCTGCAGGAGTTCGGGCTGACGACCAAGGAAGGCGTGGCGCTGATGTGCCTCGCCGAGGCGCTGTTGCGGATCCCTGATGCCGCGACAGCCGATGCGCTGATCGAGGACAAGATCGGGGGTGCCGACTGGGACCGGCACCTGGGCCATGCCGAATCCGTGTTCGTCAACGCCGCGACCTGGGGGCTGATGCTGACCGGCCGCGTCGTGGCGCTCGACGATCCGGGCAAGCCCTCGACATTGTTGCGCCGGCTGGTGGCGCGGGCCGGCGAGCCGGCGATTCGCCTCGCCATGCGGCAGGCGGTCCGCATCCTGGGCCGCCAGTTCGTGATGGGCGAGACCATCGAGGAGGCGCTGGAACGGGCACGCGACCCGGAAAGCGTCGGCTATCGGCATTCCTTCGACATGCTGGGCGAGGGCGCCCGGACGATGGTCGATGCCGACGGCTACATGAGCGCCTACGAGCGCGCGATCGACGCCATCGGCGGCGCGATGCGCGGCCGTGGCCCGCTCGACGGGCCGGGCATTTCGGTGAAGCTGTCGGCGCTCCACCCGCGCTATGAGGAAGCGCAGCATCGTCGCGCGCTGAGTGAGCTGGTGCCGCGCGTGGTGGCGTTGGCCCGCCGGGCGGCCACTGTCAACATGGCGCTGACGATCGATGCCGAGGAGGCCGAGCGGCTTGATCTGTCGCTCGATGTCATCGAGGCGGTGCTGGACGATACCGCACTCGGCGGCTGGCAGGGGTTTGGGCTCGCGGTCCAGGCGTATCAGATCTGCGCGCCTGCCGTCGTCGACCGTGTCATCGCCCTGGCGCGCACGCGCCGGCGCAGGCTGATGGTTCGCCTGGTCAAGGGCGCCTACTGGGACAGCGAAATCAAGAAAGCCCAGGAGCGCGGTTTCGCGGCCTATCCCGTCTTCACGCGCAAAGCCGGCACGGACCTTTCCTACATCGTCTGCGCCGCGCGCCTGCTGGCGGCCCGCGATGTGCTCTATCCGTGCTTTGCCACGCACAACGCCCACACCGTAGCGGCCGTGATGGAGCTGGCCGGCCGCGAAGGCGGATACGAGTTCCAACGCCTGCACGGCATGGGCGAGCCGCTGTACCATCAGCTGGTGGGGCGCGGCAGTCCCGACAACGTACCGTGCCGTGTCTATGCACCGGTCGGTGGTCACCGCGATCTGCTGGCCTACCTGGTGCGGCGCCTGCTGGAGAACGGCGCCAACACGTCGTTCGTCAACCGTATCGTCGACGAGCACGTGGCTGCCGAAGACCTGGTGCGCGATCCCGCCGAGGTGATGGCGCGCCATGCGTCCAAGCCACACCCGCGCATCTTGCTGCCGCTCGACATGTTCCGCCCGACGCGGGCCAACTCCGGCGGCCTCGATCTCGCCGACCGTCGCGTCAGCGACACGCTGCTGGCGTCCATGCGGTCCGCGGCGGCGAAGACCTGGCGCGCAGCACCGCTGATTGCGGGCACTGCCGCCGCGGGCCGCGCCCGTGACGTCCGCGACCCAGCGAACCTCGATCGCGTGATTGGTACGGTGATCGACGCTGATGCTGCAGCCGTCGATCGGGCGCATCGTGCTGCGGCGGCCGGTTCCCGTGATTGGGCCCGGACGCCGGTGGAGCAGCGGGCGACGGCCCTGGATCGCGTCGCCGACCTGATCGAGGCCGAGCGCGTCGAGCTGATGACGCTGATCGCGCGGGAGGCAGGCCGGACGATCCCCGATGCCCTGTCCGAAGTCCGCGAGGCCGCCGATTTCTGTCGCTACTATGCTGCCGAGGCGCGCCGTCTGTTCGCGCCGGCGCAACTGCCGGGTCCCACGGGCGAGCGCAACACCTTGACGCTGCATGGCCGCGGTGCTGTCGCCTGCATCAGCCCCTGGAATTTTCCACTGGCCATCTTCACCGGGCAGGTTGTGGCCGCACTGGTGGCGGGCAACACCGTGCTGGCCAAGCCCGCCGAGCAGACGCCGCTGATTGCGGCGCGTGCCGTGGCGTTGTTGCATCGCGCCGGCGTGCCGGCCGACGTGCTGCACCTGTTGCCGGGAGACGGCAAGGTGGGTGCCGCGCTGTGTGGCGACGTGCGCACGGCAGGTGTTGCGTTCACCGGCTCGGTCGAGACGGCATGGACCATCAACCAGGCGCTGGCGGCGCGGCGCACGGCGATTGCGCCGCTGATCGCCGAAACCGGCGGCCAGAACGCCATGCTCGTCGATTCCTCCGCGCTGCCCGAGCAGGTCGTGGACGACGCGATCACCAGTGCATTCCGGTCGGCCGGGCAGCGCTGCTCGGCGTTGCGGGTGCTCTTCGTGCAGGACGATATCGCCGACCGTATCGTTGATATGATTGCCGGTGCCGCGCGCGAGCTGGTGATCGGCGATCCGATGGACCTCGCCACCGACGTCGGCCCGGTGATCGATGCCGACGCCAAGACAGCCTTGGAGACGCATGTCGCGCGGATGGCGCGCGAGGCGAGGCTCGTTGCCGAGACACCGATGCCCAAGGGCCTGCCGCAGGGGCATTGGTTTGCGCCGCGTGCCTATGAGATCGACTCCTTGGCGCGCCTGACGGGCGAGGTGTTCGGTCCGGTGCTGCATATCGTGCGCTATGCCGCCGGCAGGCTCGATGCGGTCCTGGACGCCATCGAGGCGACGGGCTTTGGCCTGACGTTGGGTGTGCACAGCCGCATCGATCGCACGGTCGAGACCATCGTCAACCGCCTGCCGGTCGGCAATGCCTACGTGAACCGCAACATGATCGGCGCCGTGGTCGGCGTGCAGCCCTTCGGCGGCGAAGGCCTCTCCGGCACCGGCCCCAAGGCCGGCGGCCCGCACTACCTGACGCGCTTCGCGATTGAGCGCACGCTGTCGATCAACACCGCCGCCGCCGGCGGCAACGCGACACTGGTGTCACTGGGGGAGGCATAGCAGCATGCCCTCCCCCACGCAGTGGGGGAGGTGGCCGAAGGCCGGAGGGGGATCCCACGTGATCTCAGTTGCCCAGACTACGTCGGCTCCCCACCGCTCACCGACTGCAGCAGGGCTTATCGGATCCGCGCCGGGCTCAGCGTTGCTTCCGTGACGCCGGCGGCCTTCAGGTCGTCCGGCATGCCTTTGCCCGTGGCCAGCGCGGCCGAGAGGCGGCCCATGGTGGGGGCGCTCTGGATGCCGTAACCGCCTTGGCCGGCGAGCCAGAAGAAGCCTTCGGCATCGGTGTCGTAGCCGACGACGAACGTCTTGTCGGCAACGAAACTGCGCAGACCGGCCCACTTGTTCTTGATGCGGCGGATGCGCAGCGTGGACGCAGTCTCGATGCGCTCGACAGCGATGGCGACGTCGAGCTCTTCCGGTTGCGCGTCACAGGGTTCGCTGGGTGTCTCGTCGGCGGGCGAGCCCAGGAACTGGCCGACTTCGGGCTTGAAGTAGAAGGTCTCGTCGATATCGACCACGGCCGGCAGCCCGCGGATGTCGATACCTTGCGGCGCATCGAAAGTGAATGCCGTGCGCCGCTTGGGGACCAGGCCCACGGGCCGGACGCCAGCCAGCGATGCCAAGGCGTCACACCAGGCGCCGGCGGCGTTGATCACGCTGGTTGCGATCACCTGTCCGCCGCCGCGCAGGTCCAGGTGCCATTTGCCGTTCTTGCGTGCCAGGCCGACGATCTCGGCGTTCACCTGCAGGACGGCACCCTTGGCGCGCGCGCCCTTCAGGAAGCCGCCATGGATGGCGGCGACGTCCATGTCTTCCGCATCCGGTTCGTAGACGCCGCTGCCCACCACCTCCGGATTGAGCAGGGGATGCAGTGCCAGGGTCTCGGCCTTGTCGATCCGGCGCACGGTCGCGACCTGACTGTGGAACTCGATATAGGCCTTATCCAACGCGTCGCGTCGATCGTCGGCGCCGAAGAACAAGGCGCCGCGCGGGCTGAGCAGCGGCACATCGGCGAAGCCGGCGGGGGGTTGATGATAGAAGCCGCCGCTGGCCACCGTGATGGCGCGGACCGCTTCGTTGCCATACGTCTCGCTATAGAGCGCCGCCGACCGGCCGGTGGTGTGGTAGGCCGCGACGTGCTCGCGCTCCAGAATGGCAACCGAGCCTTCGCTGGCCAGGAAATAGGCACAGGACACGCCGGCGATGCCGGCACCGACGATGGCGAAGTCAACTTCCATGATGCTCATCCTGTCTCCCGATGCCAGGCGGCGCACTATGGCAAGCGCCATGCCGGCGGCGCAACGGCGGATCGAGGCTGACGAGGGTTTTCTCCTGCCGCCCTCCATGCCATCGTCGCGCCGGATGGAGTAGGGCAATGAATATCGCAAATCTGCTGATCAAGTCGGCGCAGGCCTTTCCGGAGCACGTGGCGCTCGCCCGGGGAGAGACGGCGCACCTCACCTACCGCAACCTGCTGCGCAAGGTGTCGGTGATGGCCACGCACCTGCGGCACCGGCTGAAGCTGCAGCCGGGCGACCGCGTCGCCGTCGCCATGACCAATTGCGTCGAGGCGATCGAGGTCATGTACGCCATCTGGCACGCCGGCCTGGTGGCCGTGCCGATGAATGCCAAGCTGCATCCGCGCGAGTTCGCCTTCATCCTGCAGAATGCCGGCGCGCGTCTGTGTATCGTCACGCCGGACCTGGCCGACAGCATCGCCGCCATCAAGGACGACTGCCCGACGCTGGAGCGCATCATCGATATCGCGACGCGCGACTATACGTTCATGGCCGTCGGCGATCCGCTGTCGGCGGCCGCGGCGGTGCCGACCGATCCGGCCTGGCTGTTCTATACCTCGGGCACGACGGGCCGCCCCAAGGGCGCGACGCTCTCGCACCGCAACCTGCTGGCCATGACATTGAACTATTACGCCGATGTCGACCGCCCGGAACCCGGAGGATCGATTCTGCACATGGCGCCGGTCAGCCACGGCTCCGGCCTGTGGAACTTCCCGTTGCTGGCGCGCGGTGCCGTGCAGGTGTTCCCCGACAGCGGCCGCTACGAGGTACCGGAGATGGCAGGCTTGCTGCGGCGCTGGCCTGACGCCACGATCTTCCTGGCGCCGACGATGGTGAAGCGGCTGATCGATCATCCCGCCGCGGCCGAGATCAGGCCGGGCGAGATCCGCACCATCTCCTATGGCGGCGCGCCGATGTATGTCAGCGACCTCAAGAAATCCCTCGAGTTGCTCGGCAACGTCATGGTGCAGCTCTACGGCCAGGGCGAAAGCCCCATGACGATTACGCACCTGAGCCGCGCCGAGCATGCTAACCGCAACCATCCACGCTGGGAGCAGCGGCTGGCGTCGGCCGGGCTTCCCGACTCCTGTGTCGAGGTGCGCGTCGTCGACGAGGACGGCAAGACCATGCCGACCGATGAGGTCGGCGAGATCATCGTGCGCGGCGATACGGTGATGTCAGGCTACTGGGAGAATGCCGAGGCGACGGCGAAGTCGCTGCGCGAGGGCTGGCTGTGGACCGGCGATGTCGGCTGTTTCGACGCCGACGGGTTCTTGACGCTGAAGGACCGCTCCAAGGACATGATCATATCCGGCGGGTCCAACATCTATCCGCGCGAGATCGAGGATGTGCTGAACACCCACCCGGCGGTCCAGGAGTGCTCCGTCATCGGCCGCCCGCATCCAGAATGGGGCGAGGAGGCGGTGGCTTTCGTGGTGGTGCGCGACGGCAAGCAGATCACGCCGGCCGAGCTCGACGCGCTGTGCCTGGACAACATCGCGCGATACAAGCGGCCCAAGGACTACAAGTTCGTCGAGGTCCTGCCCAAGAACAACTACGGGAAAATATTGAAGACGGAACTGCGGAAGCTGGTATAGCTCGCCGAGCATCGATTGCCTGCCGGTCCTGCTCGCCAGTAGACTTCGGGCCCAATTCAATGACGTGAGGAGACGCGCCATGCCTTCACCCAGGATCGCTCTTATCACCGGAGCCGGCACCGGCGTCGGCAAGGCCGCGGCGCTGGCGCTGGCCAAGGAGGGATATGCCCTGGTGCTGACGGGCCGCCGCAAGGAACCGCTGGACGAGGTCGCGGCAGCGGCGCAAGCGGCGGGCGCCAAGACGCTGGTGGTCCAGGCCGATGTCGGTGACCCGGCGCAGGTGAAGATGCTCTTCGCCAAGACCAAGGAGACCTTCGGCCGGCTCGACCTGCTGTTCAACAATGCCGGCATGGGCGCACCGGCCGTGCCGATGGAGCAGCTTCCCGTCGAGCAATGGAAAGCCGTGGTCGACGTCAATCTCACGGGCTCGTTCCTCTGCGCGCAGGAAGCGATGCGCATGATGAAGGAGCAGACGCCCCAGGGCGGCCGCATCATCAACAACGGCTCGATCTCGGCCCATGCGCCGCGCCCCAACTCGGTCGCCTACACGTCGACCAAGCACGCCATCACCGGATTGACCAAGTGCATTGCACTGGACGGCCGGCCGTTCGATATCGCCTGCGGCCAGATCGATATCGGCAACGCGCTGACGCCGCTGGCCGCACGCATGACGCAGGGCGTGCCGCAGGCCGACGGCTCGGTCCGGGCGGAGCCGGTGATGGACGTCGAGTCCGTCGGCCGTACCATCGTCTACATGGCGACCTTGCCGGCCGATGCCAATGCGCTGTTCGTGACCGTGATGGCGACCAAGATGCCGTTCGTGGGGCGCGGCTGATCGACGATCGGGCCTACGCCGCGACGCGTGCGCGAGCGTCCGTCACGTCGCGCCAGAGCGGTTCGATCAGTTGGAATGCGCGCTCGCCGAACAGGCGCGTGATGGTGGTCCGGTCAAGTTGCGGCTGAATCCGCAGGGCATCGCACAGCGCCGACCGCGCCCGGTCGGCCTGGCCCAGGTGTCGGGCCGCCACGGCCTCGACCACGCGCGCCAGGAAGAACTTGTCGTCGCGTTGGCTGGCGGCCTGGGCCTCGTGCAGGGCCTCGGCCTCACGCTGTGCGCGCAGCAGGAAGAAGGCGAGGAAGGTGCCCCAGAAGCCCAGCCGGCAGTCGCGCGGGCTGAGCCGCATCCCCAGCCGGAGATTGGCAAAGCCGTCGTCGAAGGCCCCCGCCTCGGCCTGCAAGGCGCCTTGCACGATGCGCGCCTGGGCGTTGCTGGGGTCCATCCGCAGCGCTCGTCCGACAACCTCGGCGGCGCGACGCTTGTCGCCGAGATCGGACAGCGCGCACGCCACGTAACCGAGCGCTTCGGAGTTCGTGTCGTCCAGCGCCAGCGCCTGCTCGATGGCGGCCATGGCCTCGGCGCGTTGCGATTCGCCGCTTGGCAGCGCGCCGAGCAGCTGCCCCATTGCCGACAACAGCGCATTGTAGGCGTACGCCAGCCCGAAGGCCGGGTCGATGCTGATCGCGCGGCGCAGGTCGGCGCGCGCGCTCTCCAGGGTCTGCGTGTTCCAGCCGCCAAACGCCATGGCGCCGATCGCTTGGCGATAGCAGTCCCAGGCGTCGGGATTGTCGGGCCGCTGGCGGCGAATGGCTGCGATTTCAGCGCGGGTCAACTCCGGTTCCAGCTCGGCGATGATGGCGCGCGCGATATCCTCATGGATGTCGAACGCATCGCTGCGGGGTCCGTCGAAACGGCCGCTCCAGAGTTGCTCGCCGGTGATCGCATCGGTGAGTTCCGTGGTGATGCGGACCTGGTTGCGGTTGGAGCGACATGTGCCGGTGACGATGTAGCGGACCCCGAGCTCGCGGGCGACCGCGCCGATATCGGCGGTGCGGCCGCGATAAGCGAAGGCCGAGGCACGGGCGATCACGAAGAAGCCGCCGACGCGCGCTACCAGCGCCGTGAGATCTTCCACCAGGCCGTCGGCCAGGAACTCGAGCCGGCGGTCTTTCGACAGCCGATCGAACGGCAGCACGGCGACGGAAGGACGATCCGACACCGGCGTCGGATAACTGGCCGCGGGGGTTTCGGGCAGGACGACCTGATAGACATGCAGCGGTGCGGTGAAGTTCTTCATCTGCCGCGGCCCCAGGTCGCGGATCGTGACGTCGATCTTGCTGCGCACCTGCCGGTAGGCTGCCTCGGAGAGGCGGATGCCGCCCGGCTCGGCGATCGCCTGCAACCGCGCCGCGACGTTGACGGCGTGCCCGAAGATGTCGTCGCCGTCGCTGATCACGGCGCCGCAGTGCACGCCGATCCGGTACGCGATCCTCAGATCCGGCGGGACGGCGGAGTTGCGCGACGTCATGCCGGCCTGTGTGGCCATGGCGCAGCCCAGCGCCTGGGCCGTGGTCGGGAATTCGACCAGGATGCCGTCGCCCGTGGTCTTGACGATGCGACCGCCGTGCGTTGCGACCAGAGGTGCGATCAGCTCGCGCTGGTGTGCCTGCAGGGCGGCCAGTGTCGCGTCTTCGGCCAACTGCATCAGGCGCGAGTAGCCGGCGATGTCGGCGGCGAGGATGGCCACGGTGCGGCGGCTTGAGTGGGTCACGGTCGTTCCAGTCGGTGCAGACCGTTCGCGCCTCTGACGCTGCCGTCTGCTGCTAGGTGTGAAGGACGATAACCTGTCGGTGGAAAGGACCAGGTTATGGATGTCGCGTACGCGCCTCACTGGTGTCAGATCTGCGACGCCAGCTCCGCATCCTGGGAGCCAGTCTCCACGGCGACGGGTTTGGCGCTTCTGTTGTATGGACACCGCCGGCGTATCTTTATTCCCTGCCGGTGAGCGGCCCGGAAAATGTGCGGCGTTTTCAAGATGATACACGGCGGTCGGTCCGTGCCATGATGCGGCAGAACAGCGAACGGGGAGGAGGGTGCCGTTGGTGATGTGCTGGGCCGCGCGCGCCGGGGGTGCGTTTGCCGCGCTTGAACCGGTCGATCGACCGTCGACATGTCGGGATTGAGGGCGCCACGGTTCGGCCTGCTGGTTGTCGGTCTCGGCGTCGCCGGCGTGCCGCTGGACACGGCGGTCAACATTGCCTTTCCCGCCATTACGGCGGCCTTCGATCTGCAGGTCCGCACCATCCAGTGGATCGTGATCTGCTACGTGCTCACCTACACCAGCCTCATGCTGGTGTTCGGCAAGTTGGGCGATCTGCTGGGCTATCGGCGCATCTTTCAACTCGGCCTGCTGCTGAGTGCGGTCGCCTTCGTGCTGTGTGCCCTGGCGCCGGGATTCGGCTGGCTGCTGTTCTTCCGCGCTCTGCAGGGTGTCGGCGCCGCCCTGGCGCTCAGCTGTGCGCCGGCCCTGGCGACATTGCTCTACGACGAGAAGGACCGCGCGCACGCGTTGGGCCTCTACGCCGGCCTCTTTGCCGTCGCCTGGGCGTTGGGGCCGCTGCTGGGCGGCGCCCTGGTCGATCGCTGGGGCTGGAGCGCCGTGTTCTGGTTCCGCGCACCCATCGCGTTGGTGGCCCTGGCGCTGTCCATGATGCTGCCGACATCGAAGCCGGACATGCAGCGTCGGTTCGACTGGCTGGGCTCGGGCCTGCTGGCCTTCTGGATCAGCGCGCTGCTGCTGGCCCTGGCGCTGGCGCAGATGCCGGGTGGCGGCACATGGCTGCCGCTGGGGCTGGCGCTTGCCGGCGTCAATGCGCTCGTTGTCTTCGTGATGCACCAGGCCATCTTCGACGAGCCGATCCTGCGCCCCTCGCTGTTTCGCGACCTGGATTTCACGGTGCTCAACCTGATGAGCCTGGCGGTGAACCTGGTTGGCTTCGCCGTTCTGCTGCTGGTGCCCTATCACCTGACCGGCATCGCGAAACTGTCGGCGACGGCCGGCGGCGCGGTGCTGGCGGTGAGTGCCGTCGGCATGATGCTGGGCTCGGCCCTGGCCGGTCGTCGCGCCGGCGGCACGCGGCAGAAGCACAATGCGCTAGGGGGTGTGATCCTGGTGCTCGTGGGCACCGGCATCATCGGCGCCAGCGCCGATCCGTCGGCGCTGGGCGTCATGACTGCGGCGCTGCTGTGCCAGGGTATCGGCCTGGGGCTGTTTCAGGTCGCCTATACCGATATCGTGACGGCCGTCTTGCCGCTGCGGGACCGCGGCGTTGCCGGCAGCCTGGCGATGGTGACCCGCACGCTGGGCACGGTCGCCAGCGCGACACTGCTGAGTGCCTTGTTCCAGTCCGTACGACAGGCCGAGCTGGCGTCCGGTCTGGCTGCCGATGCCGCCTTTGTGCAGGCCTTCAAGGTGACCTTCTGGGCGACGGCGGCCTTCCTGCTGGCCGCTCTTGTCATGACGTTCATGCGTCGTCGACTGTGGTTCGGCTGAAGCAGGGCTTCAGCCCGCATGCTAGCGTCGTGACGGGTCAATGATCGGGAGACAGCAGGCGATGGCAGACAGGTTGAAGGATCGCGTGGCGATTGTGGTCGGTGCCGGCTCCAGCGGACCCGGCTGGGGCAACGGCAAGTGCACGGCGGTCACCTTCGCGCGCGAAGGGGCCAAGGTCTTCTGCGTCGATCGCAATCTTGCCGCCGCGCGCGAGACAGCCGATATCGTCGCCAAGGAGGGCGGCATCGCCGCAGCGCACGAGGCCGACGTGACGTCCGACCACGCGGTCAAGGCCATGGTTGCTGCCTGTCTCGAACGCTGGGAGCGGGTCGATGTGCTCGACAACAATGTCGGCATCGGCTCGACCGGCGGTCCCGTCGAACTGGAAGAGAAGGACTGGGACCTGACCTTCGATGTCAATGTGAAGAGCTTCTTCCTGACCTTGAAGCACGTGCTGCCGGTCATGGAACGGCAGGGCAGGGGCTCCATCATTAACGTGTCGTCGATCGCCTCGATCCGCGTGCCCAAGGGCATCAGCTATGTGGCCTACAACGCCAGCAAGGGCGCCGTGAATTCGCTGACCCAGGCGGTCGCCTCGCAGTACGCCGACAAGGGCATCCGCTGCAACGCCATCCTGCCTGGCCTGATGCACACGCCGATGATCGATTTTCTCGCCGAGCAGTACGCCAAGAGCGAGAAGGATCACAATTCGGCGTACGAGAAGATGATCGCCATCCGCAACAAGGCGTCGCCGACCGGCAAGATGGGAACCGGTTGGGATACCGCCAATGCGGCGCTGTTCCTCGCCAGCGACGAGTCGGCCTATGTCAACGGCCACCTGCTGGTCGTCGACGGCGGCATTACGCTGCGCGCGTAACGGTTCGGAAGACGGAGGCTGCGATCCATGGCCACCATCACGCTCACGTTCGACAACGGCCCGGAACCCGATGTCACGCCCGGCGTGCTCGACACGCTGGCGCGGCACGGGCTGACATCGACCTTCTTCGTCATCGGCGAGAAGCTCGCGATGCCGGGCCGGCGCGCGCTCAGCGAACGCGCTGCGGCGGAAGGCCACTGGATCGGCAACCACACCTGA
>DATEIF010000680.1:0-21800 GCA_035279205.1 Vineibacter sp. | reverse complement strand
ACCAAGGACGACGGGATCATAGCCCATCGTCAGTCGCCGTACATCTGCTTCGGATCGATCAGCACGGGGGAAATCTCGGTCAGTGTCTCCTCGCGCACGGCACGGAAGAAGCAGTTGTGATGGCCGGTGTGGCAGGCGACGCCCGACTGGTCGACCAAGGCCAGGAGTGTGTCGCCGTCGCAGTCGATACGCAGCTCGACCAGGCGTTGGTCGTGGCCCGAGGTCTCGCCCTTGCGCCACAGCTTGCCGCGCGAACGTGACCAGTAGCAGACGCGACCGGTGCGCATGGTCTCCTCGATGGCATCGCGATTCATCCACGCCATCATCAGGATTTCGCCGCTGTCATGTTGCTGGGCAATGCAGGCCACCAGCCCGTCGGCATTGAACGCGACGGCGGCCATGGTCTGGGCGATGGCGGCAGAAGAATACATCTTGCCTGCAACGGATGCGGATGCGACGGACATGACCAACTCCTGGCGGCCGGTAGCCCACTGGCGGGGGCCGCCGTCGGGGCGTATAGTTTCCCTTCGTGCTGATGACAACGGAAAGAGCCATGCGTCGCAAGTCCAAGGCCATCGCGACCTCCGTCGATCTGCCGCGCCGGCAGGCGCTGATCTGGGCCGGCGGTGCCGTGCTGGCGGTAGCCGGTATGGCCCTGTTCGCACGCAAGGGCATGGCGATCACCCTGGTCGAGGCCGACGCCAAGACGCAGGCGCTGTATCATTCCGTCTGTGGCCCCGTGGCCTATCACGAGAAGCTGCTGGCCGACGCCCGGGCCGCCCTGCAGCGGGGCGTACCGCAATCGGAGCTGGCGATGCTTGATTGTCCGGTCTGCGGATGTCACCTGCGGCTGGACGATTCGAAGGTCGATCCGCGGCGTTGAGCCCGCATCCGATGGCCCCTCATGCCCAGACCGCGACGGCGCGGCCACAACCCGGCGCCCAGCACGATCACGCCCATTGCATCGAGGATGCACTGACGCTGGCCGAAGGCGTCTGCCGCCAGCGCGGTGCACGCTTCACCGAGCTGCGTCGGCGCGTGTTCGAGCTGGTGTGGGCCAGCCACAAGCCGGTCGGCGCCTACGCGATCCTCGAATCGCTGCGCACCGAAGGGCTGGGCTCGGCGCCGCCGACGGTGTACCGGGCGCTGGATTTCCTGCTCGAGCACGGCCTGGTTCATCGCATCGAATCGTTGAACGCCTTCATCGGCTGCGCCCATCCGGGCGAGAGCCATCGTGGCTTCTTTTTGATCTGCCACCGCTGCGGCAACGCCGAAGAGCTGGAGGATCCATCGCTGGCCGATGCCATCGCCCGCAGCGCCGGCGCCCGCGGCTTCGCCACCCGGCACATGACGCTCGAGGTCAACGGCATCTGCGGCGTCTGTGCCGGGCGGGGATAGTCGCCATCCGTCATCCCGAACGCATAGCGTCATCCCGAGCGTAGCGAGGGATGACGGTTGCACCCTAAGCGTTCGCCTTCAGCCGCTCCAGGCCGTCGGCGAGGTCCTGGCGCAGGTCCTCGACATCCTCCAGCCCGATATGCAGGCGGTAGATGCGCTTTTTCTCCGGCCATGGATTGGCGGTGCGATAGGCGCCGGGATGGCCGGGGATCATCAGGCTTTCGTAGCCGCCCCAGCTGTAGCCCATGCCGAAGATGCGCAGCCCGTCGAGCATGCGCGCCTCGGCTTCGTCGGTGTACTCGCCCTTCAGCGTGAAGGCGAACAGGCCCGATGAGCCGGTGAAGTCGCGCTTGTAGATGGCATGTCCGGGACAGTCGGGCAGGGCGGGATGCAGGACAGTGTCGACCTCGGCGCGCGTCTTCAGCCACTGTGCGATGTCGAGCGCGCTCT
Organism: Vineibacter sp.; assembly: GCA_035279205.1. Classification (GTDB taxonomy): domain Bacteria; phylum Pseudomonadota; class Alphaproteobacteria; order Reyranellales; family Reyranellaceae; genus Vineibacter. Next base: position 19,952 of record DATEIF010000680.1, on the reverse strand, counting down.
TCTGATGCTGGCGCAGGCGCACGCCCATGGTGCGCAGGCCGCGCAAACCAAGATACGTGTCATCGGGCGCGGCATGGAAGCCGAATGCCATGCACGTGGTCTTCACCGTCTCGAAGATCGCGCGATCCTTGCAGTTGATCAGGCCCAGCATCGCATCGGAGTGGCCCACGACATACTTGGTGCCGGCATGCACGACCACATCGGCGCCCTTGTCGAACGGCCGGAAGAACAGCGGCGTCGCCCAGGTGTTGTCCATGATCACGGTGGCGCCCGCTTTGTGCGCGGCATCGGCGATTGCCGGCACATCCTGCACTTCGAATGTCTGCGAGCCGGGTGCCTCGACGAATACCACCTTGGTGTTGGGGCGGATCAGTGCGGCAATGCCGGCGCCGATCATGGGATCGTAGTACGTCGTCTCGACGCCGAACTTGGCCAGCACCGTGTTGGCGTAGCGCCGCGTCGGGCCATAGGCGTTGTCGGTGACCAGGATGTGGTCGCCCGCCTTCACGAAGCCGGTGATCGCGCCGGTGATGGCGGCCAGGCCCGACTGCACCGCCACGCAGCGATGGGCGCCCTCCAGCTCGGCGAACGCTTCCTCCAGCGAGAACTGCGTCGGCGTGCCGTTGCGCCCGTAACCGATACCATCGAGCGGCTGGCGGTTGTGCAGCTTGTCGACGGTCGGGAACAGGATGGTTGAGGCGTGGTAGACGGGCGGATTGACGATGCCGAAATTGGCCTCCGGATCGCGACCGGCGACCGCCATGATGGTGTCGAGCTTGGTGAACTTCGCCTTCTTGCTCATGACTACGTTTAACCCTTCAAGACTGTCGTCCCGAGCGCAGCGAGGGATGACGATAGGTTTCAACCGCCGGTGACGATCGGCGTGTCCTCGCGGCTGCCCCATTCGGCCCACGATCCGTCGTAGATCGCGGCTTCCTTGGCGCCGGTGAGGTAGAGGGCGAGCGCCACCACGCAGGCGCTGACGCCCGAGCCGCAGCTGGCGGTGACTTTTTTCGCTGGATCGATGCCGGCCGCAGCCAGGTGTTGCCGCAAGGCATCGTTGGGCAACATGGTGCCGGTCTTGGGATCGATCAGATCGCCGTAGGGCAGGTTGAGCGCGCCCGGCATGTGGCCCAGCCGCAGGCCCGGCCGCGGCTCGGGGGCCTCGCCGCGGAAGCGCGGCGCAGCGCGCGCGTCGACCACGTGCTCGGTCCTGGTGTCGAGCAGGCGCTTCACCTGATCGACATCGCGGATCAGGGTCGAGTCCAGGCGCGCCGTGAAGTGCCGTTCGCGCGGCACGGTGGCGTCGTCGGTCACCGGCCGGCCCTCGGCCATCCATTTCGGCAGGCCGCCGTCGAGCACGGCAATGTCCTTGTGGCCGAAGGCGCGGAACATCCACCACACGCGGCAGGCGCCCACCATCGGACTGCCGTCATAGACGACGATGCGCACGCCGTCGCCCAGGCCCAGTCGGCGCACGCGCGAGGAGAACTTCTCCGGCGGCGGCATCATATGCGGCAGCGTGTTGCTGGTGTCGGCGATTTCCTCGATATCGAAGAACACCGCGCCGGGGATGTGCTGCTGGGCATACTCGGCCTTGGCGTCGCGGTTCTGGGCCGGCAGGTAGAACGAGCCGTCGACGACGCGCACATCGGGAGCATCGAGATGCGCGGCAAGCCACTCGGTGCTGACCAGAGCGTCGGGGCGAGCGTAAGACATGGTGCGTGTTTCCTTGGTTGCTGTCATCCCGAGCGCAGCGAGGGATCTAGGCGCAGTTCCCTGGATCCCTCGCTGCGCTCGGGCTGACAGTGAGTCGCTCGGGCTGACAGAGGTGGCTCGACATGGATCGAGAGTGTCACTCAGCCAGTGCGATGATGAAGCGGCGGTTCATCTTGCCCTTGTTCTCGACCTTCAGGCACTCGACGGTGCCGATCTCCGACGTGCGCGCGACATGGGTGCCGCCGCAGGCCTGCAGGTCGACGCCTTCGATGTCCAACAGGCGCACGCGGCCGGCCCCGCTGGGCGGCCGCACGCTCATGGTCTTCACCAGCTCGGGCCGCGCCGCCAGCTCGTCGTCGGTGATCCAGCGCGGCGTCACCGGGCGGTCGAGCGCGATCAGGCGGTTCACTTCGGCGGTCACATGCTCCTTGGTCGGCACCTCGGCGCCCAGGTTGAAGTCGAGCCGGCTCTTGTCGCCATTCACCTGGCCGCCGGTGACATCGCCCTTGATGACGGCCGACATCACATGCAGCGCCGTGTGCATCCGCATGTGGCGGTAACGGCGCTCCCAGTTGACGGCAGCCGTGACCGTGTCGCCGACCGCGGGCGCTGGGGCATCGGCGGCTGGCACGTGCGCGATGTCGTCGTCGGCTTTCACCGTATCGGCGATCGCGATCGTGCGGCCGTCCGCCAAGGTGAGAGTGCCATGGTCGCCCGGCTGCCCACCGCCGGTGGGATAGAACACCGTGCGATCGAGGCGAATGCCACGTTCGTCGACGGCGACCACCGTGGCCTTGCAATCTTTGAGGTAGGCGTCCTCGCGAAACAGTTCGTGTGCCATGTCACGCTAACCCTTTAGGTCGTCGGCTTGATGAGGCGTTTGATCCATGGTGACCCTGGTCACGGCGATACTTGCATCCAACCTGTCGGTGACCATTGAAGAACTGCAAAGGAGACCGGCCGTTGTGCCCGCGTAGCGATTTTGCGCGCAAGCGCTCCCAGCGCATCAATGGTGATCGGATCGTTCTCACTGCTGTAAAGCACGAAATCGGTGGCAGGTGCAGAAACGATGAGTTTGCCCCCAAACCGTTTTGCGAGGGGAGCCCACATGTCAACGAACAACAGGCGGCTCGCTTCATAGGCGTCGCCATTGATCGTGCCGATGCCGCGCGCGGGCAGGTCACGCGTGACCGACGCCAGGGGAGGCAGAGCTGCGACAACGTTCCGTTTGGCGAGGTCTATTGCCTCTGCGCTCGAGAGGCTGAGCGAGGACAGGTCCTTCGTATTGAGAAAACGCACTTGCGTAGGAAAGTCGACAACGCTGGCTACCCACAGGTCGCCCATGAAGGGTACGGCGACCGGTGCACCGCCCTGCTTACGCAGTTGCTCGATATAGGCACTCGGGCGCAAGACAGCCCTGAGCTGCGAGCGTTGAGGAGCGGTGCCCGAGTGCTTGACTGTGTCGATGATTGCGCTCGATTGGCGTTCGATAGCGTCTTCACAGCGAGGGGCGTTGCGCTGGCAGAATGAGTAGACGGTATCTAGATTGGCCTGCATCATCTCCTGGCCGGAAACACCTTTCACAATGAGTGTCAGAGGACCTTTGATCGCAATCTCGTAGCCGGGCAATGCCTGCTTGAAGCGTTGGGCCACGTGGTTCGTAAAGGCCGAGGGCTCCATAGGGACCTCACGGGCACTCACTCGGCCCGGTGCCGCTATCCAGGTCCCCATGATCGAGACGATGAGCACGGCAGCGTAGCAAAGTGCAGAACCACGCCTCATCGCACGCCCTTTCGGTTTTCCGGTGCTCGCCGTGCGGGCACGATGGTCACGCCATCCATGCGGGAACAGGCAGGTTCTTCTCGCGCAGGAAGTCGGGGTTGAACAGCTTCGATTGGTAGCGCTGGCCGCCGTCGGCGAGGATGGTGACGATGGTCTTGCCCGGTCCCATCTCCTTGGCCAGCCGCACGGCGCCGGCGATGTTGATGGCCGACGAGCTGCCCAGCACCAGCCCCTCGTTCTGGATCAGGTCGAAGATGTAGGGCAGAGCCTCCTCGTCGGTGATCTGATAGGCCAGATCAACGTCGACGCCCTCGAGGTTGGCCGTCACGCGGCCCTGACCGATGCCTTCGGTGATCGAATTGCCCTCGGCCTTGAGCTCCTTGCGCGTGTACCAGCTGTAGAGTGCGGCCCCCATCGGATCGGCGAGCGCGATCTTGATCTTGGGATTGCGCTCCTTCAGCGCCAGTGACACGCCGCCCAGGGTGCCGCCGCTGCCGACGGCGCAGGTGAAGCCGTCGACCTTGCCGTCGGTCTGGTCCCAGATTTCGGGACCGGTCGTGGCGTAATGGCCGTCACGGTTGGCGACGTTGTCGAACTGGTTGGCCCAGATGGCGCCGTTGGCCTCGCTCTTGGCCAGTTCGTCGGCCAGCCGGCCGGAATATCTCACGTAGTTGTTGGGATCTTTGTACGGCACCGCCGGCACCAGCCGCAGGTCGGCGCCGCACAGGCGCAGCATGTCCTTCTTTTCCTGGCTCTGCGTGTCGGGCATCACGATCACGGTGCGATAGCCCTTGGCGTTGCCGACCAGCGCCAGGCCGATACCGGTATTGCCGGCGGTACCCTCCACGATCGTGCCGCCGGGGCGCAGCAGGCCGCGCCGCTCGGCGTCCTGCACGATGGCCAGCGCCGCGCGGTCCTTCACCGAGCCGCCGGGGTTGAGAAATTCGGCCTTGCCGTAGATCTCGCAGCCGGTGGCCTCGGAGACCGCCTTGAGCCGGATCAGCGGCGTGTTGCCGATGCTGTCGAGGAATCCCGACCGGACGTCCATCACCTTGTCCTCATGTCATGTGCCTACCTGGATACCACCCTAGGCGACCGCAGGCATCGGCCGCAACGGCGGAGGTCTAATGCGCCCATGACACGGCCTTCTGCAATTCCGCCTGGGTCGGCATCGAGGGAGCCGCGCCCAGCCGCTGCACCGACAGTGCCGCCGCCGCGGTGGCGTGATCGAGCGCGGCCGGCAGGTCGCTGCCCGCCACCAGGGCGGCCGCCAGCGCGCCGACAAAGCAGTCGCCGGCTCCCGTGGTGTCGACGACCGCAACCTTGCGGCCAGCTACCGCATGCGTGCCGGCACCATCGACGGCAAGCGCGCCCCGCGCACCCAGCGTGGCGATGACGGTACGCTCACCATCGACCAGGCGGCGCGCTGCGGCCGCGATCTCGGCGTCCGTGCTGGCCTCGGTAATCGCCGCCCCCGACAGGATCGCCAGCTCGTGCTCGTTGACGATCAGGATATCGACGACCGCCAGCAGCGATGAGGGCAGCGCTTGAGCCGGTGCGGCGTTGAGAAGGGTGCGCGCGCCAGCCGTGCGGGCACGACGGAAGGCGGCCTCGGTCGTCGCCAGCGGCACCTCGAACTGGCCGACGCAGACATCGCCGCGCGTGACGGGCAGGGCGCCGACATCCTGTGGCGTGACCTGCATGTTGGCGCCGGATGCCACGACGATGGTGTTGTCACCATCTGCCAGGGTGATCAAGGCGACGCCTGTCGCTTCGTGCTGGCTCGCCTGCACGTGCGTACCGTCGACGCGCTCCGCCGCGATGAATGCCCGCAGGCGGCGGCCAAAATCGTCATTGCCGACGCGGCCTGCCATCAGCGTGTCGGCGCCCAGGCGCGCGGCGGCGACGGCCTGGTTGAGCCCCTTGCCGCCGGGCAGGATCTGGAAATCGCTGCCCATCACCGTCTCGCCCGTCGCCGGCCGTCGCTCCGCTCGCACGATCAGGTCCATGTTCAGGCTGCCGACCACGATGACCTTGGGCATGGCGGCAATCTCAGGTCGCCCAGGCCGCGCGGACGGCGTCGCGGTTCAACAGCAGCCACTGCAGGGTGACAATGCCGGTGGCGCTGCCGATCTCTCCACGCGCCAGCATCGCCCGCGCCTCCTCCAGGGCGAACGTGCGCACCAGGATATCCTCGCCTTCCGTGGCCAGGCCGTGCACGCCCCCGACACCGCGCGAATCGATGCGGCCGCAGAAACCGGCGGTGGTCTCCGACGACCCGCCCGGGCTGTTGAGCCAGGTGTACATCGGGATCAGGTCGCGTAGCTCCAGCCCGGCTTCCTCCTGGGCTTCCCTGCGCACGAGGACCTCCGGCGTCTCGCCGTCCTCGATGATGCCGGCCACCACCTCCCAGAGCCACGCGTGGCGGCCGGCGACCTGGGCGCCGGGGCGGAACTGACGGATCAGCACGACACGGTCCAGCACCGGATCGTAGGGCAGCACGGCCGCCGCATGGCCACGCTCGAAGACCTCACGTTTAACCTCAGGACTGATGCCGCCCTTGAAGAGGGTGTGGCGAAAGCGGTACTCGCCGATGCGGAAATAGCCTTGAAAAGCAACGCGATGCGTCTCGGAGATCACCTTCTCTTCCGGCAGGACATCGGTCATGGGCAAGACTCTCCAGGGACGACGAGGCAGGGACCTTCTCGCTATCTGCAGCCACAGCGGCGGTCAACAGGCACCAGGCGAGGTTGGCCGGACCGGGTAGTCTGCAGAATCAGAACGCGACTATAATTTAAGTAATTTCAATATATTATGATAATTTATTAATCTTGTATCGCGCCCTGGTTGGCGCCTGGAGCGGGGGCATTGTCACGCCAGGAAGCGGCTTCTAGGTTGGCATTGCGTTCGGATCGCCAAGGGGATGTTAAGGGTCAAGGATGCGGCTTACGATCGATGACGCGCTTCGGCTGGGCGAGATCCTCTTCCAGGCTGCTCGAACCGAGATCATGCCGCGATTCGGTGCGCTCGCCGCTGGGCAGGTGCGCGAGAAGTCATCGCGCTTCGACGTCGTGACGGATGCCGATGAGGCGGCCGAGCGGGCCATCTCCGCCGCGCTCGCCGTCGCTTATCCGCGCGCCGCCGTCGTCGGTGAAGAGGCGGCCGCCAAGGACGAAAGCCTGCTCGGCGCGATCGGCACCGCCGATCTGGCCTTCATTCTCGATCCACTGGACGGCACCAAGAACTTTGCCTCCAGACTGCCTCTGTTCGGGGTCATGGCCGCAGCGACGATGCACGGAGAGGTCGTTCTTGCCGCCATCCATGATCCCGTCTGCCGCAATACCGCCTTCGCGCTCAGGGGTGAAGGCGCGTGGTTGCAGGGCGAGGACGGCAGCCGCGTGGATCTGAGAGTCGCCGGCGCGGTGCCGGTCAATGAGATGGACGCGATCATCGGGACGAACTTTCTGCCGGAGCCGCGGCGGACCATCGTCAATGGCAACCTGTCGCGGCTGGCGATCAGCTCGTGGCTGCGGTGTGCCGCCCACGAATACCGGATGGCCGCGGCCGGACACTGTCATCTTCTCTTCTACAACAAGCTGATGCCCTGGGATCATGCGGCGGGGTGGCTGTTGCACCGGGAAGCGGGCGGTCACAGCGCCCATTTCGACGGCACCCCATATCGCCCGACACACCTGACCGGAGGGCTTCTCTGCGCGCCGGACGAAACGAGCTGGCTCGCCGCGCGGAACGCGCTGCTCGAGCAAGCTTAGCCTCACCCACGGGCGGCGAGGTGAAAAGTTCGGCGGCAGGTGATCGTCTCGCGTCTAGGTCCGTAAAACGGAGGTCATCGTATTAGGGTCTTCTGGCATCCCGCGCGAAGCATAACCATCAGCTCGGAAGCACTGGGAGAGCAGGTCATGGCGCCACCCGAGATCATCGGTTCCGTGCAGTCGACCTACACGCGCGTCGTATGCATGGTCTGCGAGGAGAAGGGGATCAAGTACGTGCTGACGGAGCGGCCGCTGCACGCGCCCGAGCTCCGGGCCCTCCACCCCTTGGGCAAGATGCCGGTGCTGCGCCATGGCGATGTCACGCTCTTCGAATCGACCCGCACCTGGGGGCGCTCACCGAGCAGTGGGTCTCGCTCGTCAACACGGTGATGGACCGCACGCTGATCCGGACCTATGTCGTTGCCTACATCGCGCCCATGATCGCCGGCAAAGAGCCTGATCGCGCGGCGATCGATGCCGTCATGCCGGCGCTGCGCGAGCAAATCGGGATTCTCGACCAGGCGGTCGCTGCCAGCGGCCATCTCGTGGGCGACCAGTTCACCTTCGCCGACATCAACCTGATGCCGATCCTCCATCGCGTGCAGCAGTTTCCGGAAGGTGCGGCGGCCCTTGCCGCGGCGCCGAATCTGGCCCGCTATTACGAACAGCACGCCACGCGGCCGAGCTTCCAACGCACCAACCCACCGCCCGGTATCCCGAAACGCGCCAAGCCCGATCACGGCTAGTACCGGCTATCGGTGGGAGGTGAGTCGCGACTGTCATCCCGAGCGAAGCGAGGGATCTCCTGCGATCGACGCATAGTGCGCCATTCGCGGGAGATCCCTCGCTACGCTCGGGATGACAGGTGTGTCAGCGACCAGCGATTCCAGGTACTAGGTGCATTCGGTCGTGATGGAGTCGACGCCCGATTCAGGCGTCGGCCAGCGCGCGATCGCGTTGGTACAGCCCGCTCGTGGAGATTCTGCTGCAGCGATCGCTCTGCGGGCGAGGGCAATGGCGACCGATGAAAGGGGGGCGATAGGATACCGCCGATCGTGCACCGCGTGAGGGGCGGCAAATGAACCTGGATTTTTCCGAAGAACAGAAAGCGTTGAAGGACCAGGTCCGGCGCTTTCTCGACGCGCGCTGCGCGCCGGCGGCCGTGCGCGCCATCCTGGAGGGGCCTGAGCCGTTCGACCGCGGCCTCTACGCGGGCCTCGCGGAGCTGGGCGTGCTCGGCGCCGCGATCCCGGAGGCCTATGGCGGCGTCGGCCTCTCTCACCTCGAGCTGTGCGTCGTGGCCGAGGAACTGGGCCGGGCGCTGGCGCCCGTGCCGGTGGCGTCTTCCATCTACCTCGCCGCCGAGTTTCTGCTGCAGGCGGGCTCCGAGGCGCAGAAGCGGGCATGGCTGCCGAAGCTCGCCGGCGGCCAGGCCGTGGGCACCTTCGCCTTCGTCGAAGGGCAGGGGCGCATGACGCCGGACAAGGTGCAGGCAACCGTTGCGAGTGGGCGCTTGTCCGGCGTGAAATCGCCGGTGCCGGACGGCGACATCGCCGACGTCGCCATCGTGCTGGCGCGCACGGGAAGCGGTCGCGGCGCGGGCGCCGTCTCGCTGTTCGTGGTCGATCTGCACGGCCCCGGTGTCAGCCGCGAAGCGCTGAAGACCATCGACCCGACGCGCAGCCAGGCGCGTATCGCCTTCGACAACGCGCCGGCCGAGCCGCTGGGCGGCATGGGCGATGGTTGGCATATCACGACCCAGGTGATGGATCGCGCTGCCATCCTGATGGCCTTTGAGCAGGTCGGCGGCGCCGATCGGGCGCTTGAGATGGCGCGCGACTACGCGCTTGACCGCATGGCGTTCGGGCGCCCGATCGGCTCGTTCCAGGCGATCAAGCATATGCTGGCCGACATGTATGTCTCGGCCACCTTGGCGCGGTCGAACTGCTACTACGCTGCCTGGGCGTTGGCGTCGGGAGCGGTGGAGTTGCCCGTGGCCGCCGCGACGGCGCGCGTCTCGGCTACCACGGCGTTCCAGCACTGCGCCAAGAACAACATTCAGGTGCATGGCGGCATGGGCTTCACCTGGGCCTTCGACTGTCACCTCTTTTACCGGCGTTCCAATGCACTGGCGCTCGCACTGGGCTCGCTCTCGACGTGGGAGAGCCTGCTGATCGAACGCATGAGCGCCGGCAACCTCAATGCGGCGGCCTGACGGAGGCGGACCATGGATTTTGACGATACACCCGAGGAAGCCGCGTTCCGCGCCGAGGCCAGGGCTTTCATCGATGCCCATGCGCCGAAGCACCTCGCGCCGGAGCTGAAGCGCGCGAGCTTCGGCTCCAGCGCCGTCCAGAGCGAGGACCCGCTGCGGGCCTCGAAGGCCTGGCAGAAGAAGAAGGCAGAAGCAGGCTGGGCCTGCCTGCACTGGCCGAAGGAATACGGCGGCGCTGGCCGCTCGCCCATCGAACGGGTGATCTGGGGCCAGGAGGAGGGGATCTACAGCGCCCTCTCCGGCCCCTTCGTCATCGGCCACGGCATGTGTGGTCCGACGGTCATGGCTTGGGCCAGCGAGGATCAGAAGCAGCGGCTCCTGCCGCCGCTGGCGTCGGGCGAGGAGATCTGGTGCCAGCTGTTTTCCGAGCCGGCGGGTGGCTCCGACCTGGCTGGCTTGCGCACACGCGCCGTGCGCGCCGAGGACGGCTCGGGCGACTGGATCGTGAACGGCCAGAAGATCTGGACCAGCGGCGCCCAGCATTCCGACTGGGGTCTGCTCATCACCCGCACCGCCCCCGACGTGCCCAAGCACAAGGGGCTGACGATGTTCTTCCTGTCGATGCGCACTTCAGGTGTGGAGGTGCGGCCGATCAAGCAGGCCAACGGCCAGTCGGGCTTCAACGAGGTCTACTTCAAGGACGTACGCATTCCCGACGCACAGCGCCTGGGCGCCGTGGGGCAGGGCTGGCAGGTCTCGCTCACTACGCTGATGAACGAACGGCTTTCGATCGGCACCGGCATGTCGACCTACTTTCCCGAGTTGTTCCGCTTCTGCCTGGAGGCAGAGGTCGACGGCGAGCCGGCGGCGAACGATGCGGCGGTGCGCTCGCGGCTGGCCCAGTTCGCGGTGCGCCAGAGCGGGTTGAAGTACACCGGCATGCGCGCGATCACGGCACTGAGCAAGGGCCAGACGCCGGGGCCGGAGAGCTCGATCGGCAAGCTGGTGGCCGGCGCCACGATGCAGGAACTGGCGATGTTCGCGCTCGACCTGCAGGGCCAGGCCGGCGTCGTCTGGGACGAGACGAGCCCGCAGGACGGTCGCTTCCAGGCGCTGCTGATGCGCTCGCCGGCCACGCGCATCGAAGGCGGCTCGGACGAGATCCTGCGCAACATCATCGGCGAGCGCGTGCTGGGGCTGCCCGGCGATATCCGCGTCGACAAGGACGTGCCCTTCAAGGACATCCCTACCAGCGGCAGGGCCAAGTCGTGAGTAGTGTCGTGAACTATCCGTTGCCCAACAATTCCGTCGACTTGTCGGGCCAGACGGCGCTGGTCACCGGCGCTTCGTCGGGGCTTGGCTTGCGCTTCGCCAAGGTGCTGGCGCGCTGCGGCGCCAAGGTGGCGCTGGCGGCGCGGCGGGTCGAGCGGCTGGAGGCGCTGGCGGAGGAGATCCGCGCCGCGGGCGGGCAAGCGGTACCGGTCGCCATGGATGCCACTGACGCCGGCCAGCTGGTTGCAGCCGTGGCCCGGGCCGAGGAAGCGCTGGGGCTCGTCACCATCCTGGTGAACAACGCCGGAATCCCCGACGCACAGCGCGCGCACAAGATGCCGCTGGAGCTTATCGACCGGGTGATCGACATCAACATCCGCGCCCCCTACGTGCTCTCCTGCGAGGTGGCGCGGCGGTTGATCGCGGCGGGCAAGCCGGGGCGCATCGTCAACATCGCCTCGTCGGCGGCCTACAACTACCGCGGCAGCGGGGCTGCGCTCTATTCGGTGAGCAAGGCTGCCGTCGTGCGCATCACCGAGGCGCTGGCGGTCGAGTGGGCCGGCTATGGCATCAACGTCAACGCCATCGCGCCGGGCGCCTTCGCCTCGGAGATGATGGACGGGATGCTGAGCCGCATGGGCGACATCACCGCCCACTTTCCGCGCAAGCGCCTGGGCGATCCCGCTCAGCTCGACTCGACCCTGCTCTACCTGGTGAGCCCGGCCTCCGACGCGGTCACCGGCACCAGCATCCGCGTCGACGACGGCCAGCAAGGCCGGTGACCCCGGGCGGGTGCAATCGAAATCGCCCCGTTGAAGCGCAAGTTCGCGCTGTCTTGAGAGTTTGGGTTTCTCGAAGGAGACCGCGTCATGCCGCACAACTACGAGACGTTCCAGGTAGAGGCCCGTGGAAACGTTCACTGGCTGACCCTGAACCGGCCCGAGACGCTCAATGCCATCAACACGCGCATGGCCGGCGAGCTGGCCGAGTATTTCGGCGGCCTCTACCACGATCGCGACTGCCGCGTTGTCGTCATGCGCGGCGCCGGCCGGGCATTCTGCGCCGGCCTGGACATCAAGGCCGCGGGCGAGGGCGAAAAGCCGTTCGGCGGCGGCTTCGGCTTCCAGGGCTATCTCGCGGACGTCTACCAGAAGATGCGCCGGTGTCCCCAGCCGATCATCGCGCTCGTCCATGGCGCGGCCTGCGGCGGCGGCCTCGCATTCGCGCTGGCGGCTGACATCCGCATCGCCGGCGAGAGCGTGCGCATGAACTCTGCCTTCATTCGGCTTGGATTGTCCTCCTGCGACATGGGTGTGAGCTACTTTCTCCCGCGCCTGGTGGGGCTGTCGATCGCGTCGGAGCTGATGCTGACGGGACGCTTCATCCACGCCCAACGTGCGCTGGCGACGGGGCTCGTCTCGGAGGTCGTTCCCGACGCCGACCTGGAAGCGGCGGCGCAGCCCTACATCGACGAGATGCTTTCTGCCGCCCCGATGGGGCTGCGCCTCACGAAGGAGGGCCTGAACCTCGCCGTCGATGCGCCCGGGCTGGAGGCCGCCATGGCCATCGAGAACCGCAATCAGGTGCTGTGCGCCCGCAGCGCCGACTTCGCCGAGGGCCTGCGCGCCTTCCTCGAAAAGCGCCCGCCCGTCTACAAGGATGCCTGACGGCGGAACACCCATCCCGCCCTTGTGCTGCTAGGCGGACGGCGACTGGCTGCGGACGACCTTGCGTACAACGTCGACGAAGTGGAGCAGGGCGGTTCGGCGATTGTCCTTGCGCCAGCACATCACGACGGACGTCCGGATCTTCGACGCGGTAAGCGGATGATACGTGACGCCCTTCAGGCGCAGGTTGGCGACACACTCCGGAACGATCGACACCCCCAGGCCGGCGCGCACGAGGCTGACGACGGTCTGCCATTCGAGCGACTCCTGGATGATCCGCGGCGTGAAGCCGGCCTGGCCGCAGAGCCCGAGGATCCGGCTGTGGAACATCGGGCCGATATCGCGCCGGAACAGCACGAACGGCTCCTGGGCCAATGACGCCAGGGCGATGCTGTCGCGGCCGGCCAGGCGGTGACTGGCCGGCAGCACCGCCAGGAAGCGCTCGTTCATCACGGTTTCCATCTGCAGCATGCCATCGGGCTCCGGCTCGCGCAGGAAGCCGACATCGAGTGCGCCGGCGCGCAGCGCATCGCGCTGGGGCGTCGTCGGCAGCTCCGACAGCCGCAATTCGATATCCGGGTAGCGCTGCCGGAACGCCCTGATGACCTGCGGCAGGATCGCGAGCGCGACGGTTGCGGGAAACCCGACATCGAGCACGCCGGCATCACCGCGGCTGATGCGCTTGGCCTGTTCGACGCCCGTCGAGACGTCCAACAGGATGCGCCGGATTGTCGTCAGCAGCGCGCGCCCGGCCTCCGTCAGCTCGACCTTGCGCGTGCCGCGGTCGAACAGGCGGCAGCCGACCTTCGCCTCGAGGCGCCGGATCTGCTGGCTGAGCGGTGGCTGCGCAATGCCCAGCCGTTCAGCGGCGCGGCTGAAATGGAGTTCCTCGGCCACGATCGCGAAGGAACGCATCTGTCTCACGTCGATGTCGGGCAGGTGGTCAAACATATCTTCAATGCTCTCAATAAAGGTCATTGATAATATTGGAGATATAACCTGCTCCATGCAACTAAAGCTTCATTCAGATGAAACACCGCGTCGCGCACCACGCCGGCCGCTTCCCATCCAGGGAGAGATGAATGAACGAGCTTTCGGGAGCAGAGGCCTTTGTCCATATGCTGCGGCTGCATGGCGTGTCGCATGTTTTCGGCCTGTGCGGCGACACCAGCCTGCCGCTGTATGACGCTTTCCATCGCCTCGACCACGGCATCAAGCATGTTCTCACGCGTGACGAGCGTTCGGCGGGCTACATGGCCGATGCCTATGCCCGGGTCACCGGCAAGGTCGGCGTCTGCGAAGGGCCCAGCGGCGGCGGCGCCACGTACATCCTGCCCGGCCTGGTCGAGGCCAACGAGTCGTCGGTGCCGATCCTCGCCGTGACGACCGACGTGTCGGTGTCCTCGCGCGGCCGCTTTGCGCTCACCGAACTCGACCAGAAGAGCCTGTTCCGGCCACTGACCAAGTGGAATGCCGTGCTGGACCGGTCCGTCGACGTGCCGCGGACCTTGCGCGCTGCCTTCACCCACATGACCACGGGCAAGCCGGGTTCGGCGCATATCGGCCTGCCGTACGACGTGCAGACGGGTCCCGTGGACTCCGCCAGTGTCTGGGCGGACGAGGCCCTGGGCCGTTATCCGTCGCGCCGGGTGGCGCCGGATCCGGCCGCGGTTGAAGAGGCCGCCCGCCTGATTCGCGCGGCGCGCACGCCCGTTGTGATCTGCGGCGGTGGCGTCGTGCTGTCGGGAGCCGAGGCCGAGCTGGCGCGGCTAGCCGAAGCGGCGGGCCTGCCGGTGGCGACGACGATCAGCGGCCAGGGCAGCCTGTCCGACCAGCACCCGCTCAGTGTCGGTGTGGTGGGCAGTAATGGTGGTACGCCGCAGACACGCCAGATTGTGGCCGCCGCCGACCTCGTGATCTTCGTCGGCTGCCGTGCCGGTTCGGTGACCACCGAGCGCTGGCGTTTCCCTGACCCCGCGAAGGTAAAGGTCGTCCATATCGACATCGATCCGACCGTGATCGGCACGAACTATCGGGCCGATGTTGCTCTGGTGGGGGACGCGCGGCTGGCACTCGCCGCCCTGGCGACAGCACTGGAGGCTACGCCGGCCACGTCGAGGATCGAGCCCGCTACGCTTGCGCGCCTGAAAGCGGAAAAGTTCGCGGCCTTCGAGAAGTTTGCCTGCTCCGACGAACGACCGATCCGTCCGGAGCGCTTTGTCGCTGAATTGCAGCGGGTGGCGCCCGGGGATGCCGTCGTGGTCGCCGATCCGGGCACGCCGTGTCCGTATCTGTCGGCCTACTTCCAGAGCAGCCGGAGCGGCCGCAGTTTCATCACCAACCGGGCCCACGGCGCGCTGGGCTACTCCCTGTCCGCTGCGATCGGCGCGCAATTTGGTCGTCCGGACAAGAAGTGCATCGCCGTCATGGGCGACGGCAGCTTCGGCTTCACGGTGGGTGAGCTGGAAACGGTGGTTCGCCACAAGCTGCCCATCACGTTCATCGTGCTCTCCAACAGCGTCTACGGCTGGATCAAGGCAGGGCAGAAGACCGGCTTCGACCGACGCTATTTCTCGGTCGACTTCGACCGCACCGACCATGCCGCCGTCGCGGCCGCCTATGGCGTGAAGTCCTTCCGGGTCGATGATCCCGAGAGACTGCGCAGCATCCTGGCGCAGGCGATCGCGCACGACGGACCAACCCTGGTCGATGTGATCTCCCAGCCTCTGCACGAGGCGAATGCGCCGGTCAGCGAATGGGTTGCCTGACCGTCCGTCCGCTCCGCGCTCCTCTCTTCTTTCCATCTGCGAGACAACGATGCCTGACAGCACCATCGTCGCGGTAGCTCCCGCGCCATCGTTCAAGCACACCGCGCTTCTTCGTCAGCAGGCCTTCGTCGGCGGTGCCTGGGTCGACGCGGCCACGCAGCGCCAGTTCGCGGTCGTCGACCCGGCGAGCGGCAAGCCGATTGCGCACGTGCCCGACATGGGCCGCGACGATGTCGTGCGAGCCATCGCGGCGGCCGACGAGGCACTGCCGGCCTGGCGCGGCAAGACCGCGAAGGAGCGCGGGGTGATCCTGCGCCGCTGGTTCGACCTGATCGTCGCTCATCAGGAAGACCTCGCCGCGATCATGACGGCAGAGCAGGGCAAGCCGCTGCCGGAAGCGCGCGGCGAAGTGCTGTTCGGCGCCAGCTTCATCGACTGGTTCGCCGAGGAGGCCAAGCGCGCCTATGGCGATGTGATTCCGACCTACAGCAACGACCGGCGCATCCTGGTGCTGAAGCAGCCAGTCGGCGTCGTCGCTGCCATCACGCCGTGGAACTTTCCCAGTGCCATGGTGACCCGCAAGTGCGGGCCGGCGCTGGCGGCCGGCTGCGCCCTGGTGCTGAAGCCGGCCGAGGATACGCCGCTGTCGGCGCTGGCCTTGGCCGCGTTGGCGCAGGAGGCGGGGCTGCCACCCGGCGTGCTCAACGTGGTCACATCAAGCGCCGCCGGTGCTGCCGCCGTCGGCGCGGAACTCTGTGCCAATCCCATCGTTAGGAAGCTCTCCTTCACCGGCTCCACCGAGGTGGGCAAGCTGCTGATGCGCCAGGCCGCCGGCACGGTGAAGAAGCTCAGTCTGGAGCTCGGTGGCAGCGCCCCCTTCATCGTGTTCGCGGACGCCGACCTCGACCGCGCGGTGACGGCGGCGATCGCCTCGAAATTCCGTGCCTCTGGGCAGACCTGCACCTGCTCGAACCGGTTCTTCGTGCAGGACGAGATCTACGAGGCCTTCGCCGAAAAATTCGTGCGCATCGTAGCAGGCCTACGCGTTGCACCGGGAACCGTCGACGGATCGGCGATCGGTCCCCTGATCAATGAGGCCGCCGTCGCCAAGGTCGATGCCCATGTCGTCGACGCGCGCGAACGCGGCGCCCGCGTCCTGACCGGTGGACGGCGCCATGCGCTGGGTGGCGGCTTCTACGAGCCGACGGTACTCGCCGACGCCACGACCGAGATGCTGGTGTGCCGCGAGGAGACGTTCGGGCCGGTGGCACCCCTGGTGCGCTTCAAGACCGAGGCGGATGCGATTCGCATGGCCAACGACACGCGCTATGGCCTGGCGGGTTATTTCTTCACGCGGGATCTGGCGCGCGCCTGGCGGGTCGCGGAGGCGCTGGAGTTCGGGTCAGTCGCCATCAACGAGGGCAGCTTTGCCTCGGAAATCGTGCCGGTCGGCGGTTTCAAGGAATCCGGCGTCGGTCGCGAAGGCTCGAAGTACGGCATCGCCGACTACCTCGAGATCAAGCAGGTCTGCGTCGGCGGCCTGGGCTGAGCGCAGCACCGAGCCATCCGCAATTTCCCATGCCCGACATCAGCCTCTCCCCCGACAGTCGCGCCGAGGCCGTTTCGCGCCAGCGCGCGGCGCTGCGCGCGCTGCATCGCTGCGACGAAGCCGCGCTGGCTCGCCGACTGGCCGACGACGTCCGCCTGTCCGATGAAGCGCGCCAGCGTGTTCGCGCGCGCGCCGGTACGCTGGTGTCGCGATTGCGCGCGCATAGTCATGGTACGTCCAGCGAGCAGCTCCTGAACCGCTATCGATTGGGCACGCCCGAGGGGCTTGCCCTGCTGCGGCTCGCCGAGGCGTTCCTGCGGGTGCCGGATGCCGCGACATCGGGCGAACTGGTGCGCGACAAGATCCTGTCGGGCGACTGGGCATCGGCGCCGGATCGATCCGGCTCGATGGTCCTCGCGGGGGTCCAGCGCGCGCTGGCCCTGAGCCGCGCCTATCTTGCCCGCACTGAGACGCCCGACACCGCACTGACGCGCCTGCTGGCCGTCGGCGGCGATCCGGTGCTGCGCGGCAGCGTGACCGCGGCCATGGGCTTCATGGCGCGCCGCTTCGTGCTGGGCCGTTCCATCGAGGAGGCGGCGCGCCGTGCCGCCGCGGAGCAACCGGCCTTCAGTCATTCCTTCGACATGCTGGGCGAAGCGGCCCGTACCCGCGCGGATGCCGATCGCTATCTCGACGCCTACCGGCACGCCATCGATCATGTCGGGACGCTGGCCGTCGCACGCCAATTCGCATCGCACCGGCGGCCGACCATTTCGGTGAAACTCTCGGCGCTGCATCCACGCTATGAGCCGCTGCAGGCGGAGCGCTGTCTGGGCGTGCTCGGCGAGCGCCTGCTGGACCTGGCGCAGGCGGCGGCCGCCGCCGGCGTCGGGCTGACGGTCGACGCCGAGGAATCCGAGCGCCTGGAGCTATCCCTCGACCTGATCGAGCACGTGATGCGCGCGCCTCAACTCGCCGCGTGGGAGGGCTTCGGCCTTGCCGTGCAGGCCTACCAGAAGCGCGCCGTGGGGGTGATCGACTGGCTGGATGCGCTCGCGCGCGCCACGCGGCGCTCGCTGTCGGTGCGGCTGGTCAAGGGCGCCTACTGGGATACCGAGATCAAGCGCACGCAGGAGGAGGGGCTCGACGACTATGCCGTGTTCACGCGCAAGGCGTTGACCGACGTGTCCTACCTCGCGTGCGCGAAGCGGATGCTCGATGCCCGTGGTCTCTATCCCGCGTTCGCCACCCACAATGCGCACACCGTGGCGACCCTGGTCGAGTGGGCGGGTGAACGGCGTGACTTCGAGTTCCAGCGCCTCTGGGGCATGGGCGACGGTCTCTACGACGATTTGGTCGCGCGCGAGGGCTTCGCCTGCCGCGTCTATGCGCCCGTCGGCGGCCACCGCGACCTGCTGCCATACCTGGTACGCCGCCTGCTGGAGAACGGCGCCAATAGCTCCTTCCTCCATCAGCTCGCTGACGCCGCGCGCGGCCTCGACGACCTGCTGGCCGATCCCGTCCTCAAAGCAGAGGCTCTCTTGGCGCAGCCCGTCCATCCAATCCCGCGCCCCGCCGATCTGTTCGGCGCCCACCGGAAAAACGCGCGGGGCTTCGATTTCAGCGACCGTGACGCCAATGCGGCCCTTCTTCGCCGTCTGGCGCCGATCTGGTCGACAGCCCACGAGGCTGCGCCCCTGGTCGGCAGCCAGGCCCGCGGCGGCGAGCAGCGGCTCGTCCTCGACCCGTCCGATCGCCGCCGCGTCGTCGGCCACGTCATCGACGCGGCGGCGAGCGACGTCGATCGTGCCGTCGAGCTGGCGGACGCGGCCTTTCCAGCCTGGGCCGCGACCGCGGTCGAGGCCCGCGCCGCCATCCTCGATCGCGCCGCCGATCATCTGGAAGCCGATCGCGACGCGTTCATCGCGTTGTGCGTGCGCGAGGCGGGCAAGACGTTGGGTGACGCCGTCGCCGAGGTGCGTGAGGCCGTCGACTTCTGCCGCTACTATGCCCGCGAGGCTTGTCGCGCCTTCGCGCCCTGCCGCCTGCCGGGGCCCACGGGTGAAAGCAATGTGTTGGCGCTGCACGGCCGCGGGCCGATCGCCTGCATCAGCCCGTGGAACTTCCCGCTCGCCATCTTCATGGGCCAGGTCACGGCGGCGCTGGTCGCCGGCAATCCCGTGCTCGCCAAGCCCGCGCCGCAGACACCGCTGATCGCGGCGCGCGCCGTGACCATGCTCCAGGCCGCGGGCGTACCGCCGGGCGTGCTGGCCTTGCTGCCGGGCGGCGTCGGGGTGGGGCAGGCCCTGGTTGCCGATCCGCGACTGCGCGGCGTCGCCTTCACCGGCAGTACCGTGGCGGCACGCGCGATTGCGCGGGCGCTGGCGGCCAAGGATGGCCCCATCGTTCCCCTGGTCGCCGAGACCGGCGGCATCAACGCCATGATCGTCGACAGTTCAGCCCTGCCCGAGCAGGTGGTGGCCGACGTGCTGACCTCGGGTTTTCGCAGCGCCGGTCAGCGCTGCTCGGCGTTGCGTGTCCTCTACCTACAGGCCGAGATCGCCGATGCCGTGATCCGCATGCTGGGCGGCGCGATGGCCGAGCTGGTCGTGGCCGATCCCGCGCGGCTTGATACCGACATCGGGCCGTTGATCGACGACGCAGCCAAGGCGCGGGTGGAAGCACATCTGGCCACGGGTGCGGGTCGCATCCTGCATCGCGCGCCGCTCGATCCGGCGTGCGCCGTCGGGAACTTCGTGGCGCCGGCGCTGGTCGAACTCGACGGCGGCAACCGCCTGGCGCAGGAAGTGTTCGGCCCCGTGGTGCACGTCGTGCGATGGTCAGCCGGCCACCTCGACGCGGTGGTCGATGAGATCAATGCCACCGGCTATGGCCTGACGCTGGGCGTGCACAGCCGCATCGACCGCACGGTCGAGGCCGTCCGCCAACGGGCGCGGGTCGGCAACCTCTACGTGAACCGCTCGATGATCGGCGCTCTCGTGGGCGTGCAGCCGTTCGGCGGCGAAGGCCTGTCCGGTACGGGGCCGAAAGCGGGTGGGCCACGCTACGTCGCGCGCTTCGCCACCGAGCGCACGGTGTCCATCGACACGACCGCGGCGGGCGGCAACGCGACCTTGATGTCGCATGCCGACGAGGCGGGTCTCACATGACCCCCGATCGCGACCCCGTCCGTGTGGCTGTGCTGGGGTG
>DATEIF010000679.1:0-3209 GCA_035279205.1 Vineibacter sp. | reverse complement strand
TGGTATAGCGCACGCCGCCGGCGGCGTTGCGCGTGATGATGCCGCCGCGCAGGTCGCCCGACACGATCTCGCCCGGCAGCGCCCGCGTGCGATTGAACTCGCGCCCGGGAATCGCGCCGGCGTTGTCCGGTGGGCTGACCGCGTGCGTGCGCATGAATTTCAGCGGATCGGCGACGAACTTCGCGTCCATCTCGCCCAGCGCCGCCTCCGGTACCGGCGCGCGCGGCACCACCGTGCCCGGCCGCGGTGGGATCGGTGGTGCCTGAACCGGTATCCAACCCCCCGACGGCGACCTCTTCCATTCCGCCATGGTGCGTCTCCCCTGCTGGACGGTATCCATCGGGACCGCACTTTCTGCGCGCGTGTGAGGATTGTCGATTTAAGCCTTGTAAAAACGAATTCAGTTTGGACCCGATCGGCGGTGCGCTAGCCCAACAACCACTTGAATGCGCGGCGCAGTTCGGCCGCGCCGTTGCGGTCATACCAGCGTCACGTTCCGCGCGTGCTCTAGCCGCCGAAGCCCCAGGCACGGGGACGCCTGACATCGCGGCGGATGCCGCCGGACGGCGTGGCACAGACGTAGACGCCGTGATTGTAGTTGTAGACCGTGCTGTGATTGCCGGTCCCGCCATAGATGTGCGCGCCCGTGAACGCGGCGAGTGCCTTCAGCATGCTCTCGTGCTTGCCGGCTTCGCACTGCATCATGTGGATGATGGACTCGCCGCCCATGCGCGCCCGCAGCCGGCGCAGCAGCGGCCCGTAAAGCGGGACAGCGTTCAGCGTATTGCCGCCGATGTCGTCGGCACCCACCATGCACGTCATGTCGCTGCCATGGTCGATGAGGAACAACCCGCCGACCAGCGTACCCGCGGGCAGGGCTTCGACAGCCCGCACGACGTCGAGCATGTTGTCGACGTACGTTTCGCCGATGCGGATCGCACCCATCAGGAACGATGCGAAGTTGGCGCGCCAACCTTGCTTGCGCCCGCTGGCGTTACCCACGCACGCGACATCGACCAGACTCATCCGACTCTCCTACGCCTGCTTGTCCATCGCACAACCTGCGTCACGGGCACGTCATGGGACGGAATCGATGATGGCGGTGCCGACCGGATCGGTGGCGAGGCATGTCAGGCGATCCATGCCGCGGACGACCGCGAGGCTCAGGGACAGCACGCCCAGACCGATGAAGAAGGCGCCGATAACGCGGGACCAGACCATGCGGATGCCGATGCCACCAATGGTGAGCGAACGACCGCTTAGCTGGTGGCGACGAAGGCCAGGTTCAATCCGATGTGGCCCTGCCGCGCGCGCATATCTTATGCGTTGGCGGCGGCGCGCCGGGGCCGGCGGATGGCCCTCACCGTGCCGCTGCGGCCGCCGCCGCAGAAGAAGCGGTCGCCACCGTCGGACTCCAGTCCCGATACGCCCGTGCCGGGCGGCATCTCCAGCCGCTCCAGCACCTCGCCCGTCTGCGGATCGACGCGCCGCACATCGCTCTCGTCGCCTTCCCAGGTGCCGTGCCACAGCTCGCCGTCGACCCACGTCACCCCGGTCACCACGCGGTTGGACTCGATGGTGCGCAGGATCGCGCCGGTCTGGGGATCGACCTGATGGATCTTGCGGCCGCGATGCTGCCCCACCCAGAGCATGCCTTCGGCCCAGGCGAGGCCCGAGTTGCTGTCGCTGGGTGCCGGGATCGTCGCCACGACGACGCCGGTCTTGGGATCGATCTTCTGGATTCGACCATCGGCGATCTGAAACAGATACCGGCCGTCGAATGCCGTTCCGGCCCGCGCCGGCACATCGATCGAGCGCACCATCGTCCCGCTCGCCGGATCGATCGCGTTCAGCCTGTCGCCGGAGGCGAACCAGACGTGCTGGCCGTCGAACGTCACGCCGTGCACGTGGTCGGCCGCCGGGAAGGGGCCGTACTCGCGCAGAATTTCAGCCGCGGATCGTTTCATGGCGTCACCCCGATCGTCTCGTGCCGCCATCCTGGGGCCGTGGCGCGCGGAGCCGCAAGGTCGTCGCGACATCGCGGCGTCGACATTCTTGTGGCCATCGGAATCCCGCCACACTTGTCACTCCCGGCGCCGCGGCCGGCGACGCTAGGTGTCGGACGACGAGGCGGCGATCACGCCCGACAACACCGAAGGCGGCAGGCGATGAACCGGCACGATCGCGATCACCAGGCGATGGACCACACGTCGACGGCGTCGGCGGGCGGTCCTGCGGCCTCCATGGGCGTTGCCCGCGCGTTGTCTCTCGCCGCGGCGCCGACCTTCGCCATCATGGCGCTGACGACGGTGCTCGGTGGTGGCCCGCCCGACATGCTCTGCGTGTCCCCGCCGGGTGCGTCACCGCTGAGCGGCATGGCCCTGATGTACGTGCTGATGAGTGCCTTCCACCTGACGCCATGGCTGAAGCTGATCGCCCGCCGGCGCTGCGCGCCCTGATGCGCCGTCTCACGCATCCGGCAGGGTGAAGACGGCGCACGGCGCTGCGATGCCGCGCAGCGTGTGCTCGCCCAGGGATACCAGCGGCGTGATGGTCTCGGCGGCGACGGCGCCCGAGATCAGCACCGAATGGCCCAGCGGCCGGCACAATCCTTCCAGCCGGCTGACCAGGTTGACCGCGGGACCGATGGCGGTGAAGTCCAGCCGGTCGACCGCGCCGATATTGCCCCACAGGATCTCGCCCAGATGCAGCGCCGCGCCGAACGGCAACGGCGGCAGGCCCTGCGCCTGGCGCGCCGTATCGAGATGGGCCATGCCGGCGCGGGCGGCGGTGACCGCGCGCAGCGCCGCCGCACAAGCCTCGGCCGGCGCGCCGGTGACCGGGAAGATCGCCAGCACGCCGTCGCCGATGAACTTCAGCACCTCGCCGCCGAAGGCGTGCACGGCGCCCGCGACGCGGTCGAACCAGGCGTCCAGCGCGGCGATGATCGCGGTGGGTGCCGTCGCCTCCGACAGCGCCGTGAAGCCGCGCAGGTCGGCATAGAGCAGCGCGGCACGGATCGTCTCGCCGGTGCCGCGGCCGAGCTCACCGGCCTGCACCCGCGCGGCGCTGCGCCGGCCGAGATAGGCCTCGAGCAGCGCTGCCAGCGCCGCCCGGGCAGAGAGCGCCGCCAGGGGAGCGGCGGCGAAGCGCGTGGCCTGGCGCAGCCGACCGAGCTCCTCGGAGCCCAAGGGCCGGGTCACCGCCCA
>DATEIF010000678.1:0-7058 GCA_035279205.1 Vineibacter sp. | reverse complement strand
CCCGCCTCGGGGGTTGGACTGGCTATTACGGCAAGCCGGGGCCCGTCGTCATGCTCCAGGGATGGCTCGAGTTCCACGCCATGAAACGCGGCGCCGAACTCGTCACTAAGCATCTCCAATGACGATGTGTGAATCCGGTAGGCCCACCGGGGAGAGGTCGGCGAGGGCTAACTTCGGACCGCGGGCGTCCATGCCCGCATTCGCTCGGAGCAAAGCGCAGAGCGAAGGGTCGTCGGCGCTAACGCGCCGATGCGCGCGTGGACGCGCGCGGTCCAAAAAACTACGGTGCGGCGGCGCGCAGGCGGGCGAGCGTGTCCTGGGTGGGGTAGCCGTCGGCAACGACGCCGGCGCGGACCTGGAAGTCGCGGATGGCGGTGCGTGTGCGCGGCCCCAGCAGGCCGTCGATGTCGTCGCTGTAGAGGCCCAGTCGCTGCAGGCGGCCTTGCAGGTCGAACACCGCCTCGCGCGCCAGCGGCTGGTCATCGGCCGGTGGTTGTCGCATCAGGCCCGGACCGCCCTGGATCTGGCGCGCCAGCTCACCCACCGACAGCGCGTAGAGCTGCGAGCGGTTCCACACCATGATCACTTTGTAGTTCGGCCACAGCAGGAAAGCCGGGCCGCGATAGCCGGCGGGCAGCGCGATGGCGGCGCGTTCGCCGAAATCGTTCAGCGACCGGCCATCGGCATAGCGTACGCCCAGGGCCTGCCATTCCCGTGCCGTGCGCTCGGTCGACAAGTCGACGCGCGCGTAATCAAAACCCTGCGGCAGCACCACCTCGTCGTGCGAGGGCTGGCCGCGCTTCCAGCCGCTCTTGGCCAGGAAGTTGGCCGACGAAGCGAAGACATCGGGCAGGCTGGTCCACAGATCCACCCGACCATCGCCATCGCGGTCGACGGCGTAGTTGACATAGGTCGAGGGCATGAACTGGGTGTTGCCCATGGCGCCGGCCCACGAGCCCTTCATCTGCGCCACGCTCATGTGGTTGCGGGCCAGGATCTTCAGCGCCTGCACCAGTTCATTGGAGAAGAACGCGCCGCGTTTGGTCTGGCAGGCCAGCGTGGCGAGTGACCGGATCACGGAGAAGTCGCCCATGATCGTGCCGTAGTTGGTCTCCAGGCCCCAGAACGATACGAGATAGGCCGCCTGCACGCCGTACTCGCGCTCGATCGGATCAAGCAGCGTGCGGTGCCGGGCTAGCAGCTGCTGGCCCTTGGCAATGCGCTCGGCGCTGATCGCGTTGCCGAGATAGCGCCCCAGCGTGAGCGTGAATTCCGGTTGCTTGCCGTCGAGGTCGATCACCCGGGGATCGGGGGTCACCGAGCGCAGGACCGGCTCCGCTGCGGCCAGCGGCACGCCTTGACCCACCGCGGTGTCGCGGATGGCATCGAGGCAGGCGCGGAAATCGGCCGATTGCGCCGCGGCCGGCGCGCCGCCCGCGGCGGCCAGCAGGCCGCCTGCCAAAAGGACCGCGGCCGTCGATGGCCACTGCCACCGGACATAGGGGATCATGGCACTCATCAGGACACTCATAGGCCGGAAGGCCCGCCCGCGACAACCGGGCGGGCCATCACGGTCGGGCGATGACTACTCGCCGGCAATGGTCATGCCATCGACCCGCACAGTGGGTGCATTGACGGCGCCCTTGAAGACCAGGTCGTTGGCCGGGGTCAGGTTGAGGAACATGTCCTTGAGGTTGCCGGCCACTGTCATGCCGGAGACCGGCCACGCCAGCTTGCCGTTCTCGATCCAGAAACCGGCGGCACCCCGGCTGTAGTCGCCGGTGACCCCGTTGACGCCGAAGCCGATCAGCTCGGTGACGTAGAGGCCATTGTCGATGTCGCCGATCAGGTCGTCGACCGACTGCGCGCCGGGCTCGAGATACAGGTTGCTGGTCGAGGGGCCGGGCGGTCCCGACACGCCGCGGCTGCCGTGGCCGGTGGGGGCCAGGTCGAGTTGCCGCGCCGAGGCCATGTCGAGCACCCAGGTGGTCAGCACGCCATCGTCAATGATGTTCCAGCGTCGCGTCGGCAGTCCTTCGCCATCGAACGGGCGGGAGCCCGATTCGCGCTTGCGGTGCGGGTCGTCGACGACGCGGATGCCGGGCTTGAAGATGCGCTGGCCCAGCTTGTCGAGCAGGAACGACGTCTTGCGTGCGATCGCGCGTCCATTGATGGCGCCTGCGAGGTGGCCCAGCAGGCCGGATGCGATGCGCTGGTCATAAACGACGGGTGCCTTGGTGCTCTTCATGCGGCGCGGGTTGAGCCGCTTGACGGCATTCTCGCCGGCGGTGCGGCCGATCTTTTCCGGCGCCTCGAGCTGCTCGACATAGACGCCGCTGGTCCAGTCGTAGTCGCGCTCCATGCCCGTGCCATCGCCCGCCAGAACCGAGCAGGACAGCGAGTAGCCGCCCCGGCTGTAGGCGCCGGCAAAGCCGTTGCTGGCGGCGATCGCGACGCGGGTGCGGCCCCAGCCCGCCGAGGCGCCTTCGGAATTGGTGACGCCGGATACGGCGCGCGCGGCGTCCTCGGCGCGCGCACACCAGTCGGCCAGCTGCTCGACCGAGGCTTCGGCGCCGTCGTCGAGATCGAGGTCCGGCCATTGCTGGGCCAGCAACTCGCTCGGTGCCAGTCCGCACACGGGATCTTCCGGCACGGCGCGCGCCATCGCCACCGCGCGGGCCGCCAGTTCCTTTAACGCATCGGCGTTGAGATCGGTGGTCGAGACGATCGCTTGGCGCGTGCCGACGAAGGCGCGCAGGCCGACATCGCGGCCTTCGCTGCGCTCCAACTGCTCGCGCGCGCCCAGCCTCTGGCTGACCGACAGCTGCGTGCCCTCGACATAGATCGCATCGACGGCATCGGCGCCGGCGGCCTTGGCCCAGGCCACCGTGGCATGCAGCAGGGACGTATCGATGGCTGGCAGCTTTGGTTGTGACGCGGGCTGGATCGCCGGCGCCGGCAGCGGCTTGCGCGCTGCTTGCGGTGCGGCCTTGCGCTTGGCGGCAACGCCGGCGTCGCGTGTTGCCGTTGCGGCCGGCGCGGTGGGCTTCGACTTCGCCGCCGCCTTGGGCGTGGTGGCCACGGCTGCAGCCTTTGCCTTGGGCCGGGCGGGGGCGGGTTTCGCGGCGCGCGGCGCGGCCTTTGCTTGAAGAGCGGCCGGTTTCTTCGGCGCAACCTTCTTCGCAGCGGCCGCCTTGGGCGCAACCTTCTTCGGCGCGGCCGCCTTCGCTCCGGCTTTCTTCACCGCAACCTTCTTTGCCGCGACCGTCTTCACCGCCTTCTTCGCACTGGCCGGTGCTTCGCGCTTTGCCGCTTTCTTCTTTGCTGCTGCCATTCAGGAACTCCGCAACGCGCTCAACCGAGCTGTCGTCGAGGTAATAGGACACAAATGGCCCGGAAGCGACACCTTGATGAACGGTCGCACCATGACCATACACCGCGCGGCAGCGCGCCGCGCGGTGGTCAGCGACCATAGAGGATCAGAAAGCCGTGCGCATCAGCGCATAGCGCGCATAGCCACGATAGAGCGATTCGATGCTGACGCAGAGGTTGGCGTTCGTGGCGATGGCGCGCAACGCGTCCGCCAGATCGTCGCACGGCCTTACCTCGAAAAGGGCCAGCCATCGGCGCAGGCCCTGGCGTAGCCACCGCGGCAGGCCGTCCTGGCCGCCGAAGTCCACGATGTGCACCTGGCCGTTGGGGGTCAGCAGACGCGGCACGCCGGCAACCACGTCGCGCCAGGCCGGAATCATCGACAGGCTGTAGGAGATGAAGATGCGATCGAAGCGCGTGCGTCCAAAATGGACAGACGGGTCGAGCGCGCAGGCGTCCGCCTGGATCACGCAGATGTGCGACGACAGACCGCGGCGCGCGATGTGGTTCCGCGCCGTTGTCAGCATGGCAGCCGAGATGTCGAGGCCATAGAAGCGGGCGGCGGGATAGCGTCGCGCGGCGGCAATCAGGTTGCGGCCGGTGCCGCAGCCGATCTCGAGCACGGCGCCGCCCGGCGGCGGCGCCAGGCGCTCGATCAGCCGGTCGCGGCCCAGCAGATAGTACTTGCGGCTGAAATCGTAGATGTGCCGTTGATGCCGGTACATCCGGTCCATCAACACCGCGGCCGGCGCGCCGTTCACGGCGTGACCCACTTACCTAACCCTGAGGAGCGGCCCGCAGGGCTGCGTCTCGAAGGGTAGGCGATCGCACCATGTGTGTTGCCCATCCTTCGAGACGCATCGCTCTGCGATGCTTCTCAGGATGAGGCCTGTGCCGAAGGCAGCGGCGCTCATTGACTAGCCCCGCCGCACATAGAGGTGGAAGCCGCCATAGATGGCGGAACGGTCGCGCGCCGCCAGCGCCTGCGAGGTCGCTTCCTCGTAGCGCCACTGCGCCAGCGTCTCGTCGTGCACGCGGCCGGGCAGCAGGCTCGGTTCGGCCGCGGTGCGGAAGATCACGCGCGCATCCGGTTGGGCTGTGCGCGTGATCTGGTGCCACAACGCATTCAGCTGGGCATCCGTCATCCAGTCCTGAGCATCGAGCAGCACGTAGCGGTCGACGGAGTTGCGGGGGCGACCTTCGAGATAGTCGGTCAGCGACCGGTGCAGGACCTCGACGCGATCGGCCCGCGCACGTACGGCCTCGAAATGGTCGCGCCGCAGGTAAGGCGGCAGCGGACCCGCGCCGTCGTCGGCGTAGGACCTGCCGAACGCCTGCCAGGCGAAGTAGTTGTCCGCCAGGCTGAAGCCGCAGGCCAGCCGCTCGACGCGTGCGCGCAACACGGTGGCCACATGGCCGTCGGCCGCCGCGGCCAGCGCATCGTACTGCGCCGGCGGGATGCCCAGGCCGTAGAGCGACATGCGATTGCTGGTCGCCCAGCGCACCAGCTTCTTGTCGAACAGCGGCGCCAGTGCCGTGTCGAAGAAGCTGCGCTGCTCGTCGAGGGTGCGCGCGCGCAAGGCATGGCGCAGGTCGACACCGTAGACCCGCGCCGCCCAGTAGCCGGCGCCGAGGAAATGGCCGAGCAGTCCATGGCGATAGAAATTGCGCGCGAACAGCGACACCCGGCGGCGGCCCAGGCCGAACAGGCCGCGGCCTTCCCAGTAGGCGCGGGCGTCGTGGTCCAGATGCGGCGCCAGGAAGCGCCAGTACGCGGCGATATTGGCTTTGTCGTCGGCCTCGCCGAAGAAGCGGTAGAACGTCGACCAGTTGGGCAGGCGCTGCGCTGCGGTGAGCTTCAGGCGATTGAGCGCGACATGGGCCCGGTTGAGGTCGACGGCGGTGATGCGACGCGGATCGGCCGTCAGGTAGGAGAGGATGTTGCAACCGCCCGACGCGATCGCCACGACATGATGGTCCGGCGCGATGGCCAGGGCCTCCAGGTCGATCTCCGGATCCTCCCAGATCTGCGGATAGACCAGGCCTTTGAAGGCCCAGGTGAAAAGATGTTCGAGGATCCCGTCGCGGGATAGGACGCCGTTGCGATGAACGGCTTGTTTCAGCAGCTTGCCGCTGTGCTTCTTGTTCACACCCGTCCTCACGCTGCGTGTTCAGCGCGTGACAACTTAAAGGACGGGTGATGTTGGTTTGATGACAGACAGGCGCCAGTCGGTGTTGCCAGTCGCCGACGACTCTCGGTCGTCCTGAGCGCAGCGAAGGACCCTGCGGTGGTCATATCAAACAAGGGCGGCGCTGATGATCACCAGCGCCGCTTTCTTTGAACGATCCACCGCAGGGTCCTTCGCTGCGCTCAGGACGACAGGAGGGATCAGTAATCAGTAGCCCGTGCCGTAGAGGACGCGTGCAACGTCGGCGTTGCCCTGCGCCATCTTGTAGGCACCGGCGAGATAGCGCACGCCCCAGGTGAGGTTGATGTCGGGGTCGAGCAGACCGGAAGCAGGGCCGCGATAGCCCAGGCCGCGCGCGGTGCTGTACTTGATCTGCATCAGTCCCATCGCGCCGCCACCGCCGACCACGCGTGGATGGTAACGGCTCTCCTCGTGGCAGATGCGATGGATCAGCGCCTCGGGCACGCCGTTGGCTTTCGCATGCTTGGCGATCAACTCGTTCAGGCCGACTGACGGGGCTTGGGCAATGGCTGCCGCCGGGATCATCAACGATGCGACGATCGCGGACGCAAGCATCTGGCGACGGGTCATGAATCCTCCCCCTCGTGCGAGCGACATGGCGCCCGACCCGTCACTACACGACGGCGGCGATTACAGCGTCAAGGCCAGCCAATTGCGGCAAGAACAGGGCAGGGGGTATTTCGCAGCGCGATGAAGGTATCGTGGGTGTCGTGCTTGCCGAGTCGGAACGGCGCCGTCATCTTCGACATCACCGTCGCAACCGTATGGGATTTTCGCGCCATGAAAGCCGTCGTCCTTGAATCTTTCGGCAAGCTCGAGATGCGCGATCTGCCCGTGCCCAAGCCCGGTCCTGGCCAGGTGCTGGTGCGCATCCGCGCCGCCTCGCTGAACTATCGCGACCTGCTGATGGTGAAAGGCGGTTACGGCTCGGTGGCCAAGCCGCCGTTCGTGCCGGTCTCCGATGGCGCCGGCGAGGTGGCCGAGGTCGGTCCCGGCGTCACGCGCGTGAAGCCGGGTGATCGCGTGACCATGAGCTTCTTCCAGAAGTGGTTGGCGGGTCCGGCGCATCGCCTCGATCCGCGTGCCGTGCCCGACAAGGCGGCGCTGGGCGGCCCCAACGACGGCGCCCTGCGCGAGTTCGGACTCTTCGACGAAAGCGGCGTGTCCGTCGTTCCGGCGCATCTCTCGTACGAGGCGGCTGCCTGCCTGCCCTGTGCCGGCCTCACCGCCTGGAGTGCCGTGGTGGCGCAGGCGACAACCGAGCCAGGCGACGTGGTGATCACGCAGGGCACGGGTGGCGTGTCGATCTTCGCCCTTCAGTTCGCCAAGCTGCGCGGCTGCCGCGTCATCGCGACCTCGTCCAGCGATGCGAAGATCGCGCGCCTCAAGCAGCTCGGCGCCGACGTCACCATCAACTACAAGACCACGCCCGAGTTGGGCAAGGCGGCGCGCGCCGCCAATGGCGGACACGGCGTT
>DATEIF010000677.1:0-14535 GCA_035279205.1 Vineibacter sp. | reverse complement strand
AAGAGACTGGCTTGCACCTGGCCGATCCCGGCCGTTGGGTATGGACCGGCGAGAAGGAGCTCACGCGCGCCGGCGAACGCGTGCTGACGGTGGCGCGCGTCTATGCGCAGCGGGTCGCGGGGTTCGATCCCTCACCAACCGCCCTCACGGCCGAGGAACAGAGCGCCTTCCGCGGCTTTCAGTGGTGGTCGGCCGACGAGATCGCGGCATCGCGCGACCGTTTCGTGCCACGCGCGCTTGCGACGCTGCTGCGCGATCTGCTCGACCACGCATGGCCGGAACAGCCCATTTCCATCGACGTCTAGATCGCTGCTCTCGCCGGATCCGGGCCAGCAGTGTAGTCGCTGTTCTGTGGAGCAGGCGCACGCTGCGCCAACAGGCGCGCGATGGCCTGGTCGTGCCACGGTACCGTGCAACCCGCGGCATGGAAGCCGACATGGCCACCGCCATCGGCCAGCAGCGGAACCAGCGCCTTGTTCGAGGCCCAGTCGAAGCCCCGGTAGATCGATATGGGAATCCATGGATCGTCGGCCGCGGCGATCACCACTGTCGGTGTACGGATCGCCGGCATGAAACGCACGGCCTTGTTCTTGTCGTAGTAATCCTCGGCGCCAGCAAACCCGTGCCGTGGCGCGATGAAGCGGTCGTCGTAATCCCAGACGTTGCGCGAGCTCATGATCGCAGCGCGTTCGCCCGCCGTCAGCCGGGCGCCCGGCGCCGTCGCCTCATCCTTCATGGCGGCGATGATGTAGCGATGATAGAGCCAGTTGCGCGGCCGCATCATGTGCTGGCAGGTCGCCGACAGATCGACCGGCGCCGAGACGGAGACGGCGGCCCGCAGCGGCGCGGCACTGCCCTCCTCGCCGAGATACTTCAGCAGCATGTTGCCGCCCAGCGAGAAGCCGACCGCCACCAGGCCACGCGCCATGAGATCGGCCGGCAACAGCCGCAGCACGGCACGCAGATCCTGGGTCCGCCCGGCATAGTAGATGTCGCCGCACAGCGGCCGCGACGGACCGGCGGCGCGCAGGTTGAGCCGCAACACGGGATGCCCCAGGGCGAGGAAATGCCGTGCCGTGTTGAGCATGTAGGCGCTGCTCTCGCAGCCGGTCAGCCCGTGGATCAGGATCAGCGCCGGACCGCCGTTGTCGTCGGACGGCCGATCCAGCATCGCCAGCAGTGTGTCGCCGCTGCCATCGTCCATCGGCAACCGCAAGCGCTCGCTTGACGCGGCGCCAAGCGGCGACGCCGGCGGCCACAGCTTGTTGGCCAGCGTCTGCAGGTCGCCCGTCAGCCACGGAAACCGCGGCCGGAACGGCGCCAGATCGAACGGCATCAGGACCATCGCCGCCCGTTGTACCGCGCACGGCAGCCGAACGCGATACCAGGCGGCATCGGATCAGAAGCGGCGTGTGAGTGTCGCGATGACGGCGCGGCGGTTACCCATGAAGCAGTCGCCGAACGTGCGGCATGTCGTGTAGTAGCGCTTATCCATCAGGTTGGCGGCGTTCACCGCCAGCGACCAGCTCTGCCAGTCGACCGCCACCAGCCCATCGGCCAGCGTGTAGCTCGGCGTGTTGATCTTGCCGGGACCGACCGACGACTGCGTCGGGCCGACATAGCGCAGGCCCAGCCCGACACGGACCGCCCACTCGTCGCTGAGCCTGAATGTCCTCACGCCCCAGATCGACGCCATGTGCTTGGGCACCGAGTCGAGCCGCTCGCCGACCTCGGTCGGATCGCCGCTCCTGGTGATCTTGGCGTCGGTGAAGGTGTAGGCGCCGATCAGGTTGAGATCGGGCGTCACCGCCCACGACGCTTCCACCTCGATGCCGCGCGAGCGCACCTCGCCGGTCTGCACGGTGTTCAGGACGTTGTTGGGATCGTTGGTCAGCCGGTTGGTTTCACGGATGTGGAACGCCGACAGCGTGACCAGCGTGCCCGGCTCCGGCTGCCATTTGATCCCGGCCTCGTACTGGCGGCCGCGCTGCGGCTTGAAGATGTTGCCGTAGAGGTCGAGGCCGGAAACGGGCTGGAACGACTCCGAGTAGCTGACATAGGGCGAGAAGCCGTAGCCGACATCGACGATGAGGCCGACACGCGCGCTCACGGCGTTGTCGACCGTGTGGGTGTTCTGAACCCGCGCCTCGGCATGATCGCGGCGGATGCCCAGCACCAGCGACGCCCAGTTGCTGTAGCGGATCTGGTCCTGGACGTAGACGCCGATCTGGGACTGGCGCAGCGTGGGATCGCGTACCAGCGGCGGCAGGCTGAAATTGCCATAGACCGGATTGTAGGCATCGATCGGCGTGGTCGACCCCGACGCCTTGGCGCCCTTCAGGCGGAAATTGGTGTAGTCGACGCCGACCAGGACCTTGTGCGTCAACGGCCCGGTCGTGAAGTCGAATTGCAGGTTGTTGTCGGTGGTGAAGGCCCGGTTGCGCTGGCGGACCTCGTAGGTCAACCGGTCGAGCGTGCGCCCGTCGGGATGGAAGGGATTGTCCGGGTTCGTATAGGTATCCGGAAAGATCTCGACGAAGTGCACCTTCGATTTCACGAAGCGCGTGCTGCTGTTCACCTTCAGCCAGTCGTTGAAGCGATGGTCGATCAGCAGCGTGCCGGCGACCTGCTGGGTCTTCAGGGTGTCGCCGGTCGGCTCACCGAGAAAACGCCGGTCGGACAGGCGCCGGCCGCCCGGCGCCTTCAAGGTCGCGGCGACGGGCAAGAACTGCTGGCTCGAGGCGGTGTTGTCCTTCTGGAACAGCCCCAGCAGCGTCACGCTGGTGCGATCGTCAGGCCGCCACATGAACGACGGTGCGAAGAGATAGCGATCGTTGGGCACATGGTCCGTCTGCATGCCGGCATCGCGCACGACACCGACCAGCCGCGCCGCCAGCGTGCGCTCGCTGTTGAGCGCGCCGGTCACATCGAACTGCAGCTGCTTGCGATCGTAGCTGCCGTACTGCACCCCGATCTCGCCGCCGAAATCCAGCCGCGGCCGCTTGCTGACCATGTTGACGACACCGCCGGTCGTGCCGGCCCCGTAAAGAACCGAGGACGGGCCGCGCAACAGCTCGATGCGCTCGAACGTGTAGGGGTCGGGACGCGGCATCAGCGGATAAGCGCCCGATGCCAGCAGGCGGTTCAGCCCGTCGAGATACTCGACCACGGCAAAGCCGCGGCTCTCGACATTGTTCTGGCGCGTATCAAATCCGTAGGCTTCGGCGCGCACGCCGGCCGAATAGCGCAGGGCATCCTGCAACTCGGTGGCGCCCTGCTCCGTGATCCGGCGTGACGGCACGACGCTGATCGACTGCGGCGTCTCGGTCAGTTTGGTGTCGGTCTTGGTCGCCGTCGTGGCCCGATCGGCCCCGATGGTGAGTGGTTCCAGAACCGTGGTTCCGTCAGCCGGTGCCGTCTGGGCCGACGCCGGCACGGCCGCCAGGAGCGTTGCCACGAACGCCGCGCAGCCCCAGCGCCCTTCGCCCGCACATGATGATGCACCCCGCCGCGACGCGCGCGTCCCATACGC
The DNA here is from genome assembly GCA_035279205.1 of Vineibacter sp. Classification (GTDB taxonomy): domain Bacteria; phylum Pseudomonadota; class Alphaproteobacteria; order Reyranellales; family Reyranellaceae; genus Vineibacter. The sequence continues at coordinate 11,003 of DATEIF010000677.1, read as the reverse complement.
CATTCTACGTCCCCCAACACGATCGCGTTCAACGCCGCTCTCGACGCACGGACATGCGCTCCGGCGACAGTTTTCATGCGAATGCAACTCACTCGCATTCTTGATTGTAACGGTCCGGACCTTTATTGCAAGACCATGTCCGCCCCCGACGCCCGCGAATGACCATCATCGTGCCGGGCAGCGGGCTCTATCTGTGGGTGGCGCGACGTCGCGGCTCGGTCGACCTGCGCCTTGGCGAAGCTGCGGGCGACAACAGTGACGTACCGGCATTGCCGGGAGCGTGCCCAGAGACCAGACGAATGAGCTCGACGTCATACGCGCCAGCGCCGGAGCCTGGTGTACCTTCGGGCATGCCCGCACCGGTGCTCTTGTTCGCCTTCAGCCAATCGTTGCCGGCGAGGCGATTGTCCTTGGCGCGATCTCAAGTATTGAACCACGGCGGCATATCGGCGCGCGGCGAGGAATACTTTACGACGAGCGGAACGTAGCAGGTAGGCTTGACCACGACGCGCTGTGGGACGTTCAGCACCTTCGCTGGCACCAACTCGTTTAGTCGCCGAACGAAGGTGTCCATGAAGCCGGCCAGGTCAATGCAGCCCTTACTGCCAAATTTGCTTCCCCCATGGACAAAAAAGCCGCCCCGGCCGTGGGTAGCCGTGTTCGGATAGTGACGAATAGTGATCCGGTAGTGTCCCCAACCAGCCGAGAATGCTCGCGGTGAGCCAAGGTCTGATGGAACTATCCAATAATTGCCTTCCGGAATAGGCCCGGCATCCGCCGCTTGTTGCCGCGCTGCGCTGTAGTCAAACTCATCGCCTACCGGCAATCCCGATCGCGCGTGTTGCGCCGAATCGACCGTCTCTCCGACGAACGTCCTCAAGTACCAACCGTCGAAGTGGAGCTTCACCAGCTTGCCAGTGCATGTGCCACTCATGCACGCACACTGCTCCGTCGCCGGGTCGCCCTTCTCCCATTCGTATGACATCCCGCGGTCTCCTTTGACTGTTGCCGACCTGGAGGCATTGGCGGTGCTCGTTCAGCGTTCCTTAGTGAAATCCGCGATGGTCGCCCCCATCGATGGCTCTTTGTCGATCGCCGCCACCAGGCCGGCGAGACCGCGGATCTGCAGCAGACTTATCAGACGACCATCACCTTCACGTCCTCCGAACGGATGAGCCGGGACGCCGCACACGAACCCAACGCCGACACGGCGCAGCTTGGCGTCTGCCAAGCTCTTTTGATCGACGGTCGGTGAGACCTTGAGGCTAGTTTCGCACTTTGGTCATCGCGCGGATCGCGCGCGTGTGACGGTTGCGTTCGCTGCAAGTCTCGTCAGCCGGTAGGCATGGCCATCAAGGATACATCTGCGCTAGACAGATGCTTCCGTTACCCTCGTTGCAGCCAATGCCCGTGTCTGAACCGAATTTCGTCGCCGATCCGCATCACTTCTCACCCCAGTCATGACACCGCCCTCCTACATGCTGGGCGTTGCCCTGGTTGCCGGCGGCGCGGTGTGCTGGAGTTTCGGCGGCCTGGTGGTGCGTTCCCTGGAAGCCAACGCCTGGGAGGTCGTGTTCTGGCGCTCCCTGGTCATGGCGATCACGGTCGGCATCTATCTCGCCGTCTGGCGCCGTGACGCGGCGCTCTACAGCCTGCGCCATGCGCTGGCGCCGATGCTGCTGAGCGGCCTGTGCCTGTCGGGATCGTTCATCGTCTTCATCCTGGCGCTGAAGGTGGCGACCGTCGCCAACGTGCTGGTGGTCACCGCGTCGGCACCGCTGATGGCCGCCCTGCTGGCCCGTGTCGTGCTGCGCGAACCGGTGCGCTGGAACACCTGGCTGGCGATGGTCGCGGCGCTGTGTGGCGTCGTGCTGATGGTCAACGACTCGGTCTCAAGCCACGGCATGGCCGGTTCGCTGCTGGCCGTCGCCTGCGCCGCCTGCTTCGCCACCAACATGGTGGTGCTGCGCACGCGGCCCGACGTCGACATGATGCCCACGGTGGTGCTGGGCGGCCTGATCTCGGCCGCCATCAGCCTGCCGTTCGCCTGGCCCTTCCCGGCGCCGCTGCACGAAGTGCCGTCGCTGGCGTTCCTGGGCGTCGTGCAGCTGGGACTTGGCCTAGTGCTGTTCACCGTAGGCATTCGCTACCTGCCGGCGGCCCAGGCCGGCCTGGTCGCCCTGCTGGAGACCGTGCTGGGTCCGCTCTGGGTATGGCTTGCTTTCGACGAAGGTCCCAGTGCCGTGGGCCTGCTCGGCGGCGCCGTCGTGCTGGGGGCGCTGGTCGCCAACACGCTGCTGGAAAGCCGCACCATCCTCGCACCACCGCGGGCACGACGTGCCTGAACCGCCAGCGACGTCTGGAACCCGCGCAGCATCGGCGACCCTGATCGGCATGGCCCTGTGGGTGGCGGCTACGATCTGCGAGACGGTGATGGTCGGCTGCGTGCGGATCGTCTCGCATGATCTGCATCCACTGCAGGTCCTGTTCCTGCGCATGTTTTGCGGCCTGCTGGTGCTGGCGCCGTGGTTCATGCGGCTGGGCACGAGGGGACTCCGCACGACGGTGTTCCCGCTGCACGCGTTGCGCGCCGGCCTGCAGATCATGGCCATGACGCTGTGGTTCGCTTCGGTACCGCTGGTGATCCTGGCCGACATCGCCGCACTCAGCTTCGTGGCGCCCCTCTTCGCCACCGTCGGTGCCATGCTGCTGTTGGGCGAGCGCGTCGGCTGGCGGCGTGGGCTCGCGCTGCTGGTCGGCTTCGGCGGCGTGCTGGTGATCGTGCGCCCGGGCAGCGACTTCAACATCGGCTGGGGCCTGCTAATCGGCGCTGCCGCGTTCTGGGCCAGCGCCCTGCTGGTGATCAAGCGCATGGCGCGCAGCGAGTCGTCGCCCACCATGACGGCGTGGGCGACGCTGCTCATCACGCCGGTGCTGATGATCCCGGCCGCCTTCGTCTGGCGCGATCCGAGCTGGGCGCAATGGGGACTGATGATGCTTGCGGGCCTGGCCGGCACATCGACCCATCTGCTGATGGGACAGGCGTTCCGCCATGCCGAGGCGTCGGCCGTGCTGCCGATGGACTTCTCGCGCATGATCTGGATCACGCTGCTGGGCTACCTGCTGTTCGACGAGACACCGACCTGGCACGTCTGGGTGGGCGCCGCCTTGATCTTTGCGGCCGCAACCTATGTCACCCTGCGCGAGGCGCGGCTGGCCGTGCGTTCGACGAAGTCGTAGCAACCAGTCGGGGTGTTCGCGCGCTTGCGCCATGGGCCGTCAAGTCCGACGCCGCCTGCCGCGTGTGATCCGACGACCGGTTGTGTTGCCAGTGGTGCGCGGCCGTTGCAGCGCATGACAGGTGACAAGCGCCCGGCCGCCGCTGCAGCGGCGCGGCAGCATAAGCCACCAGGCGTATCAGCTCGGCCTGACGCGACGTGAAAGTCTTGGCAAAGATGTGCTGCAGGTGGGTCTTGGCCGTGGTGCGCGCGATGCCGAGCCGCGCCGCGGCGGCACCGACACCTTCGCCATCGACGATGGCCCCCAGCAACCGGCTTTCGGCCGCCGTCAGACCATAGGCCCGCACGATCCCGTCCAGCCAGGCCAGGCCGCGTGCCTCCGGATCCATGGCGACGACCATGACCGCCGCGCATGCCGGGTTGCCGCGTCCATCCAACGGCGCGATCGACAGCAGCAGCGGGTGGCGGCCGACACGCGGTACCGCGATGTCGGCTGCCACGGGCGCCTGACGGTGGTCGTGCGCAATGGCGCGGTGGATTGCCTGCTGCAGCGCCTTGTTGGCGTTTGCATCGGCGGCACACAACCGTCGGTTAACCACACGCAGGCCGTCACCGGCGCACACTAGCGTCTCGGCCGTGGCGTTGATCAGCAGGTTGTGCCCTGCACCGTTGACCAGGAAGACGGCCATCGCCAGCTGGGACAAGGTTGCGCCCAGGTCGCCATGGTCGGCGACCCACTGCCGGGCGTCGGTACGCCCTGTCCGATCATCGAAGACGTCGTGAACCGCCAGCATTGTCTGCCCCCAACAAAGATATCTCTCGAGGTGTCAGCCGCCTCTGAATGCGATGGACGCCAGCACAACCGTCATGGGTGGTGCCGAAGCGTCGATGTGCCCGACATCGATGGCATCAAGACCGATATCGCGCCGCAGATGCCTGTCGAGATCGCCAAGTCGGCGTGACCGCGCATCCCACAGCAGTGAAAACCAGGGGATGAACGGCACCGGCCGCCTTGCCGCCCGTGCGGACCGATGTGCGCGACGCGGGATGGCGCCTATCGGCCACCAGCGGCCTTGGATTGTCGACGCATCGGTCGGCAGCATCGATCGGACCTCCCCTGCCGGGACTTGTGGCTTCGGCGGGGCGAAAGATCGCTATCCGCCTGCCGCCGAAGAACGGAGAGAGGTTGGAGGCACCCCGTCGCTGTCCTGTGACGGCGCGCGTGTGCCGGCGTGACAGCGGCGTGATATCGACGCTGGTTGACGGCCGAACACCGCTCGGCCAGTGTGTGGCAGGCGCCAGATTGCAACTCGCCGCTGTCGTTCTTGGGGGCCAGCGGATGCATGTCGAGAGTAGGCTCGCGGCGGGTCAGCAGGGGGATACTGACACGGCCACCGCCCTCTTCGAGTTGGTCACGCTAGGCCCGTTCAGGCTCAGCGGCCCGCAAGGTGTGATCGATTTGGGCAGCAAGAAGCAGTGTGCGCTGCTCGCCTACATCGCCTGCGCCACCCCGGCAGCCCCTCGGGAAACATTGACGACGCTGCTCTGGGGCTCGCATTTCGAGGTTCAGGCCAAGCAGAACCTGCGCCAGGCATTATCGCGGCTGCGACGCGCCGTGGGTGACGACGTGCTGATCACCAATGATGACACCGTGGCCGTCAGGACTGGTATTTTTCAGTGCGATGCACAAAGATTCGAATCCCTGATCCGCACCGCGACGCCGGCGGCCCTGCGCCAAGCGGTCGGTCTCTATCAGGGCGCCTTCCTCACCAACATCGCGATCCCGCAAGAGGCCTGGACCGACTGGGTCAATGGGCAGCGGCTCCGGCTGGAGAACCTCGCGGTAAACGCCTTGATCCTGCTGGGCGAAGAGGAGGTGAAGCAGGCGCAGCCGACGCGCGCCCTGGAGCTTGCGCAACGCGCCATCGCCATCGACAGCCTGCGCGAGGATGGCCACCGCCTGATCATGCAGTCGCTGGCGGCAATGGGGCAGCGGGCGGCGGCGCTCAAACACTACGAGCAGCTGGCGGCGCGGCTGAAGCGCGACCTGAACGTCGAGCCCGACGCCGCCACGGCCGCGCTCAATGCCGACCTCCGCCAGCCGCGCTCTGCTCAGCAGGAACACAAGGCCCCAGCGGGGCAGACAGACATGCTGCTGCAGACCAGGCCCGCGGAGTCCACATCCACGGCAAGGGCCGAGTCACCACCCGAGGCCTTCATGGGTGACAGCGCGCCGCTTTTCGTCCCCTTGCATCAGTCGGCGCGTGAAACGTTGCCGTCCATCGCCGTGCTTCCGTTCCAGAACCTGGGCGGCGATCCAGCCGACGACTACTTTGCCGACGGCATCGTCGAGGACATCGTCGTCTCCCTGGCTAACCTGCAGGAACTGCTGGTCATCTCGAGGGCATCGACGCTGACCTACCGCGGTCGGCAGGCCGATCCGCGCGAGATCGGCCAATCCTTCGGCGTTCGCTATGTGCTGGGCGGCACCGTCCGCAAGGGGGCACAGACCGTCCGGGTCACGACGCAGCTCTGCGATACCGATACCGGCGCCAATCTCTGGGGAGAGAGCCGAGAAGTCCCGTTGGGAGAGCTGTTCGAGGTGCAGGACCGCATCGTTCGCGATGTGGTCGGCGGAATTGCGCCCAATATCCGGGTGGCCGAGCTCGAGCGGGCGCTGCGAACACGCCCTGTCAGCTTCACCGCCTACGACTACACATTGCATGCCCTGAACATCATCAACAGCCTGGACCGGGAGACCTTCCACAGCGCGCGCGACTATCTCGACAAAGCCATGGCCGAACACCCCGGCTTTGCCATGCCGGTCGCCTGGGCGGCGCGGTGGCACAGCATCCGCATCGGCCAGGGATGGTCCGACAGTCCCGGCGACGATGCAGCCAAGGCGGCAGGACTCGCGACGAAGGCGATCGAGCTGGACGGGCGCAACGCGCTGGCACTGGCGACCTACGGTCACGTGCGATCCTTCCTGATGCACGACTATCAAAGCGCGCTGGTTTATTTCGAACGGGCGCTGTCGGCATGTCCCAACAGCTCGCTGGCATGGATCCTGTCGAGCGGCACCTTGAGCTACGTCGGCCGCGGACGCGACGCTGTCCGTCATGCCGAGCATGCGCTGAGGCTGTCGCCCTATGACCGGAACCTCTTCCAGTACTACAGCTTCCTCAGCCTCGCGCACTACAGCAACGGCACGTACGAAGACGCGGTGAAGTGGGGCCGGATGTCGACAGCCGAAAACGCGTCGTACACCGCCAACTACCGCACGCTGGCCGCGGCCCTGGTGGCTCTCAACCGTTTGGATGAGGCACGCGACGTGGCTTTGGCGCATATGAGGCTGGAGCCGGAGTTCACGTTGGACAGCTACTACCGGACCCGGCAGCCGTTCGAGCATCCTGAGATCAAGGCTCGCTATGAGGCACACCTGAGGCGCGCCGGGTTTCCGGAGCGGTAAGAGCACGCATTACGGCATCCGTTTGCGGTTGGGAGGTTCACATGAGCATTGGACCCGTCGATTCGGCCGACAGTGCGGACAGCGCCGATAGTGCCGACAGCGCCGGCGGCGCCGTCACTGTCGGCCGGTCGGGCGCAGCGCGTCCCATCGGTATTTCACCGTCCCGGGTTCTGGTCGACGGCCTATGGTGGCGCGGCGACAAGTGGCCACCGAGCGACTCGCCTCCGTTTCCGAACACCACGGCAAAGCAGTTCCCCCGCCGGGCCTGGAGCTCGTTCCATTACAGCATCGCGACGCTGGGAGAGTTCGTACAAGCCAAGCTCACCGGCGCTGCTACCGACAACGCCTGGGACAACATCACCCTGCCGGCGGTTCCATCAGGCACGGCCCTCGACGGCGAGCTCAAGGAGCTCGTCGGCCTGATCGAGTATCGCCCCTACGTCATGTCCGAAGCGCTGGCGCAACGCGACAATATCGTCGCCTACTGGCAGGGCGTCCTGATGTTCAACCGCTCGTCCCATCGCTTCACGTACGACCTCGCGCAGATCGCCGTGCATGTCGGTCAGTTCCAGGCGGTGCACTACAAGGACAAGTTTCAACGCCCGCGCCCCTCGCAGCTGTCGCCGGCGCTGATGCCCCCCATCGATCCGCCGGGACACGCCGCCTACCCTAGCGGCCATGCGACCGAGGCGCATCTGCTGTCCCTGTGTCTTGGAAGCGTCATGCCGGCGCAGGCGGCCGTACCGTTGACCCGACTGGCGGAGAGAGTGGCCAGAAATCGTGAGGTGCTCGGCTTGCACTATCCGTCCGACAGTGCAGCCGGACAACAACTGGCGCAAAAGAGCTTCGAACTGCTCAAGCAATGTCAAAAGTTCAAGGATCTGTTGCCGCTGGCCAAACAGGAATGGGCGGACTGACGCCACCCGGCGTGCCAGCGCGAGTCGCGATCCGGCCGATCTGTATCAGGGAGAAGAGCCGTGGCGGACAACGGTGCCTTGCGACAGTACGTTCTTCTGAGGCAGTCCGATGAGTTGCGCGACATCTATGCGCACGGCTCGATCGATGCCGTGTGGGAGCATTTCAGCAAGGTGCTGGACGACCCGACGATCGTTGCACGCAATAGCGCCGGTGAGATCACGCTCGTCGCGCTTCCCTCGCGGGACTGGCACTTCAGCCAATCAACGGATCAGCCGGTGACGGACACGGTGGCCCTGGCTCTTGCGGTCACCAGCGACGCGGCGGTGCAAGACCTCCACTTGTCGATAGCCAGAAACGGCACCGGCCTGATTGCTGGTGTCGGCGCCGATCTGGCCATCGACGTCGCCGAGCACTGGTGCCCGGGTGCCCGGCCAGACGTCGCGTTCGGAACGCGCACCGCCGCGCTGCGCAAGCTGGGCATCGGCCCGGGCGGTCTGGCCCTCCCGAAGGGCCCGACATTGACCGGCAAGGGCGTGAACGTGGTCATCGTCGATCAGGGGCTGAATGCGTCCCGGATCCCCGAAGGCCACTATGGCGGCGTCTGGGAAAATAGCGGCACGAAATGGGCCTTGCTGCCGTATGCCACGACAGCGCCACTCAGCCGCCACGGCGACATGGTTGCGCGTAACGTTCGCAGCATCGCACCGGAGGCGACCATCTTCGATTGCCGGCTCATTCCACCGGCGATCGCCGAGGTCGATCAGTTCGTATCCGACGCGCACGCCGCCTACGCGACAATCGCCGCCAATATCGCCAAGGCCCCCAGCGTCGGCCTGCCGAACGGGCCCTGGGTCTTCGTGAATGCCTGGGCGGTCTACGATCGCCGGCTGGAGGTGCCAGCCGGCGATTACTCCGACAATCCAGCGCATCCGTTCAACGCGGCGATCCAGGCGCTGGCCGCGAACGGCACGGCCGACATCGTCTTCGCGGCGGGCAACTGCGGCCAGTTCTGCCCCCATCCGCGTTGCGGTTCGAACGATCGTGGCCCCGGCCATAGCATTCACGGCGCCAACGCTCATCCGGCCGTCATCACGGCGGGTGCCGTCAGGGCCGACGGCATGTGGATCGGATACTCGTCCCAGGGACCGGGACCGGCGCAGATGGCCCATGAGAAACCCGACCTCTGCGCCCCCAGCCAGTTCTGCGAAGACGACGACGCCTTCGTTATCAACGGCGGCACGTCGACGGCCTGTGGGTTGGTCGCCGGTGTCGTCGCGGCGCTGCGCAGCAACTGGAGTCCGCAGGTTCTGCCTCCGGCGGCCCTGAAAGCCGCTCTCCTTGCCAATACCAAAGGTAGTGCCGCTGCATCCTGGAACCCTCGGTTCGGCCACGGCATTCTCGATGCACAAGCAGCGCTGAACGCTCTGGTGTGATCCTCACCCCCGGGCAATGCAACGAGCCCGTCGTCTGCCGTAGCGCAGGCATGTCTCCTTGAAGGTCTCCGGTGTTGTAAGACAGCATCCATTGCGCTCTTCCACCGGCGCATGGCCCGAAGTCCGCAAGGAGTCGCCTCGTATGTTCGCTCCACTCGCCGGCAAGCGCGTCATCGATTTCACGCACGTGCTCGCCGGCCCTTATGTCACGCACATCCTGCGCCAGCTGGGCGCCGAGGTGATCAAGATCGAGCGACCCGGCACCGGCGATGTCATGCGCGCCGGCCGACCCGGGCAGTCGCCGCCCGGCTTCGGACCACAATTCGTCGGCCTCAACGCCGGCAAACGATCGCTTGCGCTCGACATCAAGGACAAGAGCGGCCAGGAGATCCTGCGTCGCCTGATCGCCACGGCCGACGTCCTGGTCGAGAACCTGCGGCCCGGCGAGCTGCGGCGCCTGAAGTTCGACTACGAGACGCTGGCGGCGACAAACCCGACGCTGATCTACTGCTCGGTGAGCGGCTGGGGTCAGAGCGGCGCCTATGCCGGCCGCGCCGGTTACGACCAGGCGATCCAGGCAGCCACCGGCGTGATGATGATGCAGGGTGAGCCCGGCGAGCCACCGATGAAGGTCGGCTTTCCCGCCATCGACATCGCGACCGGCATGAACGGCGCCTGCGCGGTCCTCTCGGCGCTGCTCGAGCGCGAGCGCACCGGCAAGGGTTGCCGCATCGACATCGCCATGGCGGACTCGGCGCTGATGCTAATGATCGGTCCAACCTCGACCTGGACTGTCGGCCGCATCCCGGCCGAACGTTTCGGCAACCGGTCTCTGGCGTCCAGCCCGACGTCCGGCGTGTTCGCCACAGCCGACGGCTGGCTGTCGGTGGCAGCCAACACCCCCGAGCAAGGCTACCGCGCCCTGGAGATCATCGGGCAGCCTGCCCTGCGCCATGATCCGCGCTTCGCCCTGGCCGGCAGCAAGGGCGGCTTCTTCATCGTCGCCGATCTCGAGGGCGCGCGCGCCGCGTTTGCCGACGGCCTGCGGCAGGGCCCGGCCGAGCAGTGGGAAACGGCGTTCAATGCCGCCGGCATCGCATCGGCCAAGGTGCGCACGATCGACGGCTACCTGGAGGAAGCTTATCGCCAGACGCCCGGCATCCTTCATCGGGTGGACACACAACCCGGTTATGACCGCACGGTCGAGACGCTGGGTGCGGGTTTTCGCGTCAACGACACGCCTGCCGGCGTGGCGGCGGCGGCGCCTTCCCTGGGCGCCGATTCGCGAACTGTTCTGCTTGAATTGGGCCTGACGCCCGACGAGATTGAGAGGCTGGAGCGTGACCAGATCATCGAGACGACGTGATTTCTGATCAAATCGCGCGCCTTGCCGTGTGCGTGATGCCCCGTACGGAGCACGCCTGATTCTTGGGGATTGCCAAGAGCCCCCACTTGACCATATCCCTTGCGGTAACGATCGAAGGCAGACAGGAAGGCCCACTTGCATTCTCCCCCGTCCGGGGTGCTGACCGCAGCACGCCAGGTGAAGATTCCGTTCGGCCGTCTGGTCGCCTATTCGACATTGCAGCTGCCCTTGGCCATGGCGGCGCTGCCCGTCGTCCTCAACGTGCCAAAGTTCTATGGCGAGACGCTTGGCCTCTCGCTGGCGTCCCTGGGTCTGTTCCTGCTGGTCACGCGCGTCATCGACGCCCTGCAGGACCCCGTGATCGGCTTCATCAGCGATCGCATGACGGTGCGCCGCAACGGACGGCTGCTTCTGGTCGCCCTGATGCTGCCGCTGCTGATCGGCGGTTTCGCGGCGCTGTTCTACCCGCCGACCGAATCGCTGGGCAAAACCGGCCTGCAGGTCTGGCTGCTGGTGGCCCTGGTCATCGTGCATCTGGGCTACGCCGGCACCTCGATCAGCTATCACGCCCACGGCGC
>DATEIF010000676.1:0-13895 GCA_035279205.1 Vineibacter sp. | reverse complement strand
GATGCCATGCTCGGCCGAGATCGAGCCGTCGAACTTGGCCACCATATCGTGCACGATCCGGTCGAGGATCTTCACCGTGGGTGCGAACTGGGCGCGGTCCTTGACCTCGACCGGGGCCGAGAAATTGTAGTGCAGGTTGCCGTCGCCCATGTGACCCATGGGCCTGGGCCGCAGCCCGGGCACGGCCTTCTCGGCAGCCGCGTTGCAGGCCTCGATGAACGACGGAATCTTCTCCACCGCCACGGAAATATCGAACGAGCAGGCTGGGCCGGCATGCCGTCCCGCCTCGGCGTGGCTTTCGCGGATCTTCCAGAACGCCTGCGCCTGCGCCTCGTTCTGCGCGATCACCGCATCGAGCACCAGGCCCTTCTCCATGCAGTCGGCGAGATAGGCTTCCATGCGCGGCCGCATGCCGCTCTCGCCGTCTTCCGGAATCGGCCGTGTCGAGGACCACTCCATCAGGATCTGCCAGGTGTGGCGCCCCTGCAGCGGCCGCTGGGTGCCGGGAATATGCTCGATGATGCCGTCGAGCCCCAGTTCGTGCACCAGCTCGCAGGAGGTGACGTTGTCATCGGCGGCGATGCGGGCACCGGCCAACAGCTCGAGCGCCGCCTTGGGTTCGGGTACCGCGAGCCACGCCGTCGCCACGTCCTTGGGCCTGGGGAAGATTTTCAGCACCGCCTTGGTGATCACGCCCAGCGTGCCCTCGGCGCCGACGAACAGGTTCTTCAGGTCGTAGCCGGTGTTGTCCTTCTTCAGCGCACGCAAGCCATCCCACACGCGGCCGTCGGGCAGCACGACCTCGAGCCCCAGCACCATGCTGCGCGTGTTGCCGTAGTGCAGCACCGTGGCGCCGCCGGCATTGGTCGACAGGTTGCCGCCGATCATGCACGAGCCCTGGGCGCCGAGGCTGATCGGGAAATAGCGGTCGTGCGCCGTCGCGGTTTCCTGGATGGTCTGCAGCACGACACCGGCCTCGACCGTCATGGTGTAGGCGGTGGGATTGACGTCGAGGATGCGGTTCATGCGCGCCATCGACAGTACGATCTCGTCGCCGTCGCGCACCGGCACGCTGGCGCCCACCAGCCCGGTGAGGCCGCCCTGCGGCACGATCTTGACCCCGTTCTCGTTGCACAGCGCAACGACGGCCGACACTTCCTCGACCGATCCCGGCTTCACCACCGCCGCGGCGCGCCCCGCCGTGTAGCCGCGCCAATCGGTCTGGTGAAAGGCGCGCGCCTGCGCATCCTCGACCATGCCCTTCTCGCCAACGATCGATCGCAGCTTGCTGAGAAAGGCGGTTGAGGGCGTAGTGATCAGCGTATCGGGCATCGGGTTCCTCCGTGGGCCGCAAGTCTACCCGCAGACAGTCGGGCACGAAATGACCTCAACAGATGTGCGGGATGCGTATAGCGCCGGGCTGGCGATTCGCCGACCATGCAAACACAGACCGAACGGAGGTTCGTTCATGCAGCCCGTGGAATTCTGGTACGATTTCGCCAGTCCCTACTCGTGGATGGCGGCGGAGCGGATCGACGGCCTCGCCGCCGCAGCTGGTCTTGCGGTGCAGTGGCGGCCCTTCATCATCGGGCCCATCCTGCGGCTGCGGCCCGACAATCCCTCGCCGTTCCAGAACGCACCGCCAGCCCAGCGCGCCTATCGCCGCCGCGATGCCGAGCGCCTGTGCGCCAGCTACGGCTTGGCGCTGCACTGGCCGTCGAGCTATCCGCGCAACGGCCTGCTGGGCGCCCGCCTGGCGCGCGCCGCAGCACCCGACATCCGCCCGGCCCTGTCGCGGGCCATCTACCGCGCCAATTTCGTCGACGATCGCGAGATCTCCGATGCAACGGTGCTCCGGGACGTCGTGGCGGCCCAGGGCGTCGACGCCGAGGCGCTGCTGGCCGCGGCATTGACGGACGAGAACAAGCGCGGGCTGATCGCCGATGTCGACGCGGCCATGGCGCACGGCATCTTCGGCGCGCCGAGCTTTCTGATCGGCCAAGAGCTGTTCTGGGGCAACGACCGCCTGGAACAGGCGATCGCCTGGGCGCAGCGACCGTGGCTGTAATGAGGAACGAACCTTGGGAGGCGCTTGCCCGCATCGAGGCGCTTGTGTAGCATCGTGTGTGGAGTGTCACACATGGCCACAAATCTCTCGATCGACCCAAAGCTTATCGAACGCGCCCTCGAGGTCAGCGGCGAGCGCACCAAGAAAGCGGCGGTGACCAAAGCGCTGGAGGAGTTCATCGCGCGTCGGCGCCAGAAGCGACTGCTTGAGCTTATGGGCAAGCTCGAATGGGACGCGTCCTTTGACTACAAGGCAGAGCGTTCCCGCCCGTGAGTCTGTTCGTCGATACCAGCGTCTGGTCGCTCGCGCTCCGGCGCGACTCGCCGGAGCGCGGCGTGGAGGTCACCGAGCTGGTGCATTCACTGGAGCATGGCGACCCGATCGTTACGACCGGGCTGGTGTTGCAAGAGCTACTGCAAGGCTTCTCTGGACCCAAGTCGCGTGACCTGATCCTGGAACGGTTCGCCGCTCTGCCCCTTCTGGTTCCGGACCGCCAGGATCACATTGCGGCGGCGGACCTGCGCAATACGTGCCGGCGCAACGGTTTGCAGCTTGGAACGATCGATGCGCTGATCGCGCAGCTTTGCATACGCCACTCGCTGACGCTGCTGACAACGGATCAGGATTTCACCGGAGCCGCAAAAGTGGTGCCGCTCAAGTTGTGGCGCTCGTCCGCTGAAGCATAGCGTCTTCGAACTCTGCCGCCGCATCTCATGACGTGCGCGGTGCGGCGGCGCGGCGCAGGCGGTCGTTTATGGCCAGCCCCAGCCCATGGTCGGGAATCGGCATCACAGCGATGCCGGCAAGGCCCGGCCGGTCAAGCGCGCGCAGCATGGCGAACAGATTGGCGGCCGCTTCGGCGAGATCGCCGCCGGGGCTGAGATTGAGGGTCAGCGAGGCGCCACCCGGGACGTCGCGGCCGAACGCCAGCAGCGCTTCGTCACCGGCAACAGACACCGCATCCAGTCGCACCGGCAGCGCCGGCGCGTAGTGGCTCTCCAGCTGGCCGGGCGCGTGCAGGGCGCCGGGCGTGCCGATGGCAGGCCCCTGGGCGAGCGGGCCGATCACCGCCTCGATCGCCTCGCGCGTGGCACCGCCGGGCCGCAGCAAGGTGGGTTGCGCCGTCGTCAGGTCCACCACCGTCGACTCGACCCCGACAGGACAAGGGCCGCCATCCAGCACGAGGGTCACGCCAGCGCCGAGGGATTGCACGACATGCTCGGCCCGGGTCGGGCTCACCAGGCCGGAACGGTTGGCGCTGGGCGCGGCCACAGGCCGGCCGACCGCCCGCAACAGCGCCTGCGCCACGGGATGCGCGGGCGCTCGTACCGCCAGGGTATCGAGGCCGGCGCTGCACAGCAGTGACACGACACAATCCGCGCGGCGCGGCAGCACCAGGGTCAACGGCCCCGGCCAGAAGCGCTGCGCCAGGCGCTCGGCCGTGTCGCTCCACACGACGTGCGCGCCAGCCGCTACCGCGTCGGGCACATGCGCAATCAAGGGATTGAACTGCGGTCGGCCCTTGGCCTGGAAGATGGCGGCCACCGCGCGGTCGTTGCTGGCATCGCCGCCCAGCCCGGAGACCGTCTCGGTGGGGAACGCGACCAGTGCCCCGCTGCGGATCAGGTCCGCGGCACGCGCGATATGGCCATCGGTCGGCTGGACGATGTCGACAACCATCACATGCCGCCGCGGGCGATGAACCACGGGTTCTTGAAGCCGGGCTTGCCGTAGGCCAGCGGCGTGTCGTCCTCGAGCCGCACGCTGCCGCCGGCCGCCTCGAGCACGGCCTGGCCCGCCGCGGTATCCCATTCATTGGTCGGCGCGAAGCGTGGATAGAGGTCCGCCTCGCCGGCCGCGATCAGGCAGAACTTCAACGACGAGCCCGCAATCTTGCGCTCGGCGGCCGCGATCCCCTGGCGCTGCAGCCAGATGTCGAGGTCGCTGTACTTGCCGTGCGTGCGGCTGGTGTAGACGGTGACACCGGCGGCCGGTACCGGCCGCACCCGGATGCGCCGTGCCGTGCCATCGGCCATCACCTCCTCGGCCAGGCCCTCGCGGCCGCTGGCGGGGCTGATACCGCGCCACAGCCGACCGGTCGCCGGGGCCAGGACCACGCCGGTGACCAGTCGCCCGCGCTCGACCAGGGCGATGTTCACCGTGAACTCGCCGTTGCGCCGCAGGAACTCCTTGGTGCCGTCCAGCGGATCGACCAGCCAGAACGGCCGCCCGCCGAC
The DNA here is from genome assembly GCA_035279205.1 of Vineibacter sp. GTDB lineage: Bacteria > Pseudomonadota > Alphaproteobacteria > Reyranellales > Reyranellaceae > Vineibacter. Next base: position 9,590 of record DATEIF010000676.1, on the reverse strand, counting down.
CTGCGGCACCCGACCGGCGGCGACCTCCTCCTCCGCTACCACCGGCACGTCGGGCGTCAGCTTGCGCAGGCCGGCGAGAATGATCGCTTCGGCGGCATGGTCAGCGTCGGTCACCGGCGACTGGTCGGGCTTGGCGCGCTGGCCGAGATCGGCGCGGGCATAGATCTCCATGATCGCCACGCCGGCATCCCGCGCCAGATCGCTGAGCGGCGCCAGAAGACGGGACGGTAATGCGGCAGGCAATGACTCGGACACGCGCAGATCTTTCGCAGAAAACCAATGAGCGCGGCTGTTATAGCCCAGACGGCCCGCGGCGCCATCACCACCTCACGGATGAGGCCGAGGCATCTTGCGTATGGTAGCTTTCCCCGATAATGGCGCGACTGCCGCATCCCCGAACCGAGCTTCCCCATCCAGGTGATGATAGCCTGTTCTTCGGCGCGGTGTTCGCCGCGCTGGCCGTTGCGACACCGTTCTTCGCGCCTGACCATGTGAGCAGCTGGGGCGTGGCGGCGTTGGTCGCGATCTGGGTGGCAGCCGCCTGGTTCTGCTGTCCCTCACGCCGGTACATCGCCGTGGATCCGGCGCAACGCACCGCCCGCATCTATGCCACCAAGCTGCTGGCCCGCTGGCCGCTGCGAACGATCAAGATCGGCGGCACGATCATGGTGCGAGCGGACATCCATCCAGACGATTCAGCCCGCTGTTTCGTCCTGCACCTGGGTGAGGCCGCTGTCTGGCCGCAGACACTTGTGTGCGTCGTGAAGGCGACCTCGGCGACGTCCGCGGACGGTCCCATCGGCGACGTGGCGGACCTCGAGCGCATCGCCCGCTGGCTGTCAGCGGCCACCGCCTTGGTGGCGCAGCGCGAGGACTACGTCGTCCAGGATGGCCGCTGGCGCTTCATCAAGGGACACATCGAGCCGCTGCCTGAGGTGGTGTCAACCGATCAACCGCCAGACCAGCCACCGTCATCGTGATACCGACGCCCTGCGCGATCGCCAAGCGATGCGGTACAACGTGCCATGATGAGTACCGCCACACGCACGCTGGGCATCCTGTCGGCCATCCCCGAGGAACTGGCACACCTCGACGAGGCAGCCGGCAAGACCGAACGCATCGGCGACCTCGCCTTCACGCACGGCCGCATCGCCGACCGCGACGCGGTGTTCGTCGAATGCGGCATCGGCAAGGTCAATGCCGCGATTGCCGCCACCTTGCTGCTGACCCGTTTCGAGTGTCGCGCGCTGCTGTTCTGCGGCGTGGCGGGCGGCCTCGACCCCGCCTACGCCGTTGGCGACGTCGTGATCGGCACGCGCAACCTGCAGCACGACTACGGCATCCTGGTGACCGGGGAGATCCGGACCTCCCAGCCGGGCGTGCCCGTGCGGCCCGGCCTCGACTATGCGCCCGGCTACGACCTGTCGCCGGACCTGGTGACGCGTCTCGCCGCTGCCGTGGACGGCTTGCAGATGCCGCCACTGCCGGCGGCGGTCACCGGCGGTGACCCGCGATCACCCCGCGTGGTGCTGGGCACGATCCTGTCCGGCGACACGTTTCTCAACTGCGACGCCACGCGCGTGCGCCTGCACGCGGCGTTCGATGCCGCCGCCGTCGAAATGGAGGGCGGCGCCGTGGCCCAGGTCTGTCGCCGTTTCGGTGACGCGCCGTTCGTCAACATCCGGTGCCTCAGCGATCTCGCCGGCGCCTCCAGTCATCTCGATTTCAGGGCCTTCCTGCCCGTGGCGGCACGGCTAGCCGCGACCGTGACCCGCCGGATGGCGACGGTGATCTAGAGTCGCGATGTCATCCCGAGCGCAGCGATGGATCTCCTGCGAGCGACGTATGGTGCGCCATTCGCGGGAGATCCCTCGCTGCGCTCGGGATGACAGGTGTGTCGCGATGACAGTCTTCTAGACTGCCGCGCCCCTCTAGGCTGCCTCGCCGAGAATCGTGCGGCGGGCGCGCGCCACGCCTTCCGCCTGGATGTCCCGAGCCAGCGCCCGCAGCAGATCACGGTCGGCGTCGGACTTGACCGCGATCGAGAACTCGCAATGCGTCACGACATGGCCATAGCGATCGCAGAGTTTGCGCGCGATCTGGTCGTAGGTCGCGACGGTCACGAACTGCTCGAGGATGTCGTCGGTGATGTGCTGTGGCATCTCCTCCCAGCGCTGGGCGCGCGAGAGCAGTTTCAGCCGGTCGGCGAGATCGCCCAGGCCCAGATGGTCGAACGCGGCACGGTACTGCGGCGTCGACGCATAGAACGCGATTCGCGCCCGGGTATCGCGGATCTTGGGCACCAGCTCGGCCGCGGTGGCGGCTGCGGCCACCAGCGGTTTCATGCAGACCTGGAAATCCCGCAGCGACCGCCCGGCCTTGGCGGCGCCCGCGCGCGCTGCCGGCAGCATCACCTGCTCGATGTAGGACGGCGTGCACACGGGATGGGGCCGGATGCCGTCGCCCACCTCACCTGCCACCTGGCACATCACGGCGTTGACGGCAGCTATGTGGACAGGGATCGCCGGATGCTCGATCGGACCGGGATTGAACAGTGGTACCATCAGGTTGATGGTGTAGTGCGGTCCCTTCACGTCGAGGGGCGTGCCGTTCTGCCAGCAGTCCCAGATGGCGCGCACGGCGCCCACATACTCCCGCATCCACGGTCCCGCCGGCGACCAGGTCATCCCGTATCGACGCTCGATATGGGCTTTCACCTGTGTTCCCAGGCCGAGGGTGAAGCGGCCGCCGGACAGCTTCTGGATCGTCCAGGCACTGAGCGCCGTGATCGCCGGGCTGCGGGGGAAGGCAATGGCCACCGAGGTGCCGAGCTTCAGCCGACGAGTCGCCTGGGCCGCCAGCGCCATGATCACGAAGGGATCGTCCTTCGTTTCTTCCACGACCAGGCCCTCGTAGCCGATGTCCTCCAGCAGCCTGGCATCGGCGCCGACGGCATGGAGGTCCAGCGGTATCTCCGGGGCCCGCAGCCCAGGATCGACTTTGCCCAGAGGCAGAAGCGTTTCCAGCAGCACGCGTCACTCCATCGCAAAGGGCACGCAGCAGGACGATAGGATGGACATCGTTCACAATCACCTGCTTCCTCGCGGCAATGACTGGTCTGCGCCGGACTTCGGCGTCATGATCGCAACGAAATAAAGGGGAGGTCTGCATGCGCATCGCATCAGTGTTGGTCGTCGCCCTCACGGTATTGTCGCTGCCAGCGCTGGCGCAGAGCGCCGGCTACACATGGACCGGCTATGGCAAGAGCGGCGGCGTAGGCGGCAGCAGCAACTGCCCCAGCTACAAGATGAAGATCGACGTCACGGTGAACGGCACCGAGGTCAAGGGCCTGTTCCAGCAGGAGGGTCGCCCGCAACGGAACTTCCAGGCGACGGCCGATGCCGGCGGCGCCTTCAAGACCAAGGCCAAGGTCGACGGCGGTACCATGGACGTCAGGGGCACGATCAACGCCACCACGGCGACCGTGCTGCTCGACGGCTACTGCAAGTTCGATGCGAAGCTGAAAAAGATCTAGCGTGGCCATGCCGGGACCCCGGCATGCCGAATCACGTCAGCGGCGGTCACGGTCCCGCCGCTTTCCTGCGGTCCTCTCGGTGCGGTTTTGCAACGACTGTCCGGCAGGTGAAGAGCGATGGCGTTCTTCCAGCCCCACATCTTGTGGAAGGATCCGCTGCGTTGGTACCAGCGCGCCGCCCTGGTCGCGTGGTGGCTGGGGCAGGCCGTCTGCGCGGCTTGCCTAGTGGTGGCCATCTGGCTGCTGGCGAAAACGAAGTTCGACAGCGCCCATCAGGCCAGTGTCGCCGCCCTGCTGCTGGCGGGCTTCATCGCGATGATCGTCGGCCGCGTGCTCCTGGCGCTGGCCACGACGCGCAAGCGACGCCGCCGGCGATTGTATTACTAAGTGAAGAAACAACGCGATAATCTGACAATATCCTGACAATTCATCGCCTTGCGTCCGCCCATCTTGCGTGATCGACTCACCGCCTGCCGCCCCCCTCGGCGGTGACCACGAGAAGAGAGGTAACGCAATGTCCGTACGGTCTCGTCTGCTCGCCGCGATCATGATCGGTGCGCTTGCCGCCACGCCGGCACCACTCTTCGCGCAGACCCCCAAGCCATCGACGACGACGCCAGCGCCCTCACCAGCACCCGCCGGCAAACCGGCGGCCGATAAACCGGCGGCTGACAAGCCGGCCGAGCTGATCGATATCAACACGGCGACCAAGGACCAGCTGATGACGCTCAAGGGCATCGGCGATGCGCGCAGCGAAGCGATCATCAAGGGCCGACCCTATCGTGCCAAGAACGACCTGGTGACCAAGAAGATCATCACCCAGGCGGTCTACAACGACATCAAGGACAGCATCGTCGCCCATCAGGCCAGTGCGCCTGCAGCCAAGCCGTCGACCACGACGACGACACCGGCACCGAAGAAGTAACCAACCGGTCCCCTATCCTCCTCGGGCTGCCGACCGGCGCCGCTTGACGCCGGCCGTGGGCGGCCTACGGTGCGCACCAGCATCGGCAGTCCGTCGGAGGAACACATCATGCGCATGCTTCACACCATGTTGCGGGTCGGCAACATGCAGCGGTCGGTCGACTTCTACACCAAGGTCATGGACATGACGCTGCTGCGCACGACCGACCGGCCGGAGCAGAAATACTCGCTCGCCTTCGTCGGTTACGGGCCGGAAAGCGAGCAGGCCGTGATCGAGCTCACCTACAACTACGGTGTCGACAAGTACGACCTGGGTGGCGGCTACGGCCACATCGCCATCGAGGTGCCCGACGCCGCGCACGCCTGCGAACGCATCCGCACCTCAGGCGGCAAGGTCACGCGCGAAGCGGGTCCCGTGAAGGGCGGCACCACCGTGATCGCCTTCGTCGAAGACCCCGACGGCTACAAGATCGAGCTGATCGAGCGCAAACAGGCGGCAGCGTAAGCCGCGAATCATCTCTGTCATCCCGAGCGCCAGCGAGGGATCTCCCGCGAATGGCGTACTGTGCGTCTTGCGCGGGAGATCCCTCGCTACGCTCGGGATGACGGCGGTGCCGCTCGTCGCCAAGGACGATCGTCTGCTATCAGGGAGGGGATCATGCTTGAGGGCAAGGTCGCGATCATCACCGGCGCCACCAGCGGCATTGGACGGCGCACGGCGGAAGTCTTTGTTGCCCACGGCGCCAAGGTCGTCGTTACTGGCCGCCGGGCCGATCTGGGCAAGTCGCTGGAGGCCGAGCTGGGCAGCGACAAGTGCCTGTTCCTGCGCGGCGACATGGCCGACGAAGCCGACATGAAAGCGACCATCGACGCGTGCCTGGCGACATGGGGGCGCATCGACTGCCTGTTCAACAATGCCGGCGGGCCGGCACCCACCGGCGGCATCGAGACGATTCCCGTCGCCGGCTTCGACGCGGCGATGGCCAACCTGGTGCGCTCGGTGATGCTGGGCATGAAGCACGCCGCACCGGTGATGATGCGCCAGAAGAGCGGCAGCATCATCAACAACGGCAGCGTGGCGGCATCCCGCACGGGGCTCAGCAGCTCGATGATCTACAGCGCCGCCAAGGCGGCCGTGGTGCATCTGACACGCTGCGTGGCCATGCAGCTGGGCGAGCATCATGTGCGGGTGAATGCCATCTCGCCCGGCGGCATCGCCACCGGCATCCTGGCCAAGGCGCTGGGCCTGCCGGTCGAGAAGGCCGAGCAGACCACTGACATCATGAAAGCCAATTTCGCCAAGAACCAGCCGATCCCGCGCGCCGGCCTGACCGACGACATCGCCAACGCCGCGCTATGGCTGGCGTCGGACCTGTCGACGTTCGTCAACGGCCACGACCTGGTGGTCGACGGCGGCCAGATCGGCGGTCGCTTCTACAGCCCGCACCAGGAGGCGCTGAAGGCAACGCGCCAGGCGCTGGGGATCGAGAGCTAGGGCGCGTTTCGATTTTATAGAAGCGGCTGTCATCCCTCGCTGCGCTCGGGATGACCGTTTGATCACGCCAGGATGCTGGTCAGGCCACCGTCGACCACCAGCGAGTGGCCCGTGATGTAGGCACCGGCATCGGAGGCCAGCAACAGGAGTGCGCCGCGCAGGTCGGCGGACGTGCCCCAGCGCTGCGCCGCCGTGCGGGTTTCCAGCATGGTGCTGAATTCTTGGTTCTGCTGCAGCGCGACGTTGAGCTCGGTGCGGATGTAGCCGGGCGACAGGCAGTTCACCGTGACGGCCGGCCCCAGTTCGGCCGCCAGCGTCTTGGTCAGTCCGATCAACCCGTGCTTGGCCGCAACATAGCCGCCGACCGTAGCCCGGCCCAGCACACCCATCACCGATGCGATGTTGACGATGCGCCCATATTGCCGCGCCAGCATGTGGCGGCCGACGGCACGCGCGAGCAGGAAGCCCGCCGTGAGATCGGTGTCGAGCACGCGGCGCCAGTCTTCCGTCGTGGTCTCGACCACGGGGGTGCGGTAGAGGATGCCTGCGTTGTTGACCAGCACGTCGATGCGGCCGTGGCGCGCAATGACATCGGCGATGGAGGCAGTAATCGCCGCCTCGTCGGTGACGTCGAAGGCCACCGCGTCAGCCGCGCCGCCGTCGGCACGAATACCGTCGGCCGCCGCGCGCAGCGCCGCCTGGGTGCGGGCGACGCACACTACCGTGGCGCCCGCGCCGGCCAGCGTCTTGGCGAAATCGAGCCCCAGGCCGCGTGACGCGCCCGTCACCACCGCCACGCGTCCCTTCATCGAAAAAAGATCAGACATCAGTGCCCTCTTCCTGCGTGCGGTATCCGCGCTTCAATCGGCCACGCCAGCGAGGTGGCGGCCGGCGATGTAGCCGAATGTCATTGCCGGGCCGATGGTGATGCCGGCGCCCGGATATGTGCCACCCATGACGCTGGCCATGTCGTTACCGACCGCGTGCAGGCCGGCAATCGGACGCCCGGTCGCGTCGAGCACCCGGGTCAGGGCATCGGTGCGCAGGCCAGCGAAGGTGCCGATGTCACCCGGCACCAGGCGCACGGCGTAGTACGGCGGCGTCGCGATAGGCGCGACGCAAGGATTGGGCGCATGGCCGGCAGCCCCGTTGAAGCGCTGATAGGCGTCGCCGCCCTTGCCGAACGCGGGATCCTCGCCGTTCACCGCGTGCGTGTTGAACGTCGCCACGGTATCGACCAGGCCTTGCGCATCAACGTCCAGCTGCTGCGCCAGCTGGGCGATGGAGTCGGCACGGGTGATGTATCCCGACCGGATGTGCGGTCCCAGCCGCGCCGGCGCTGGCCCGACGGCGCCCAGCCCATAGCGGCGGATGCCGGCGTGGTCGCACAGCAGGAAGCACTCGACCACGGGATCGGCGCGGCAGGCCTCGATCATGGCGGGCACGAAGTCATGATACGATTTGGCTTCGTTGGCGAAGCGCCGGCCACGGCGATCGACAGCAATGTAGCCCGGCTTGCCGCGGTCGATGAAGTGCGGGAACGGCACGACGCTGCCATCGGACCGCGGCACCAGCGACACCGGCGTCCACGCCGCCGGATGGTGCGGGTCATCGACGAACGCGGCGCCGACTTGCTGGGCCAGCCGGATGCCATCGCCGGCATTGCCGGGTGGCGCCAGCCGCTCATGGTTCTTGCCGGCGGCGAGATGCGGATAGGTGCGCCGCCGCAGCTCGTCGCTGGCGGGAAAGCCGCCGCAGGCCAGCACCACGCCGCGGCGCGCGATGATGTCGACGTCCCTACCGTTGCGGCGCACGCGTGCGCCGTTCACCGTGCCATCGACGCTGTGCAGCATCACCACAGGCGACTCGAGCCATAGCGGAATCTGTCGCTCGAGCGCCGTCTTGGCCAGGCGCGCCACCAGCGCATTGCCGTTGGCGACCCGCGTGCCGCGCGGCCAGCGCAGGCGCTGCACGGCGTACTTCGCCACGATGCCGCCGACATGCGCCACCGATCGCAGCGAGCGCGTGAGATTGAACAGATGCGGGATGTCGTCGCGACCCACCATCATGCCGCCCAGAATCATCATGGTGGCAATCGGCGGCCGCAGCTTCAGGAACATGTCGCCCAACGCGGTGCCGTCGAACGGTTCGGGCAGCAGCGAGCGGCCGCCCTGCGAGCCACCGGGCTGGTCGGGGTGATAGTCCGCCCACGCGGTCTGCAGAAGATAGCGGACATGGCTGTGGCGCTCGAAGAAGTCGAGCATCGCAGCACCATTGTCGACGAAGGCCTCGGCCTTGGCGCGATCGAGCCGATTGCCGATCTCGTGCTCCAGATAGGTCAGCGCATCGGCACGTGAATCGGCGATGCCGAGCCGGCGCGCGTGCCCGTTGCAGGGAATCCAGATCACGCCGGCGGAAAACGCCGTGGTGCCGCCGAACAACGGCTCCTTCTCGACCATGATCACGTCGAGGCCGTGATGTGCGGCGGTGATGGCCGTCGCGAAACCCGCCGCCCCCGACCCGGCGATCAGCACATCGCATTCGATCCGTTCATCCATCACTCAGCATTCCTCTTGCACCGGGCGCCGACATCCGATTGCCGCGGACACTCAAGCGGACCACCGTAAACAAGGCAAGTCATGGCCCGTGGATCGCGCAAAAGCGGCCACCATTACGCCGGGCGTAATTGCTGCGTGCCCAGGCGCATCCTACGTGATGAGGGCCATCAAAGCGTACCCTACAGGAGAAGAAGGTCATGTCTTACATCCGCTCGCATCCGACGACAGACACCCCGCTGTACCAGTCCGTCATCGACACGGCCACCGACCCACCGAAGGTCGATGCCGCCGTGCCGGCTGCCGAGACGCCACCGCCATCGTTGTGGCATGCCGTCGCCCATACGATACGGCTCTGGCAGGCCCGCCGCCGGGCGCGCCATGAGCTCGCCTTGATCGATGCGCGCAGCCTGCGCGAGCTCGGCCTCTCACCCGAGCTTGTCGAGTATGAACTGCGGCGTCCCTTCTGGCGCCCGCTACGGGATTGGCACTGCTGATGCCGGGACGGCGATTTCATCACGGGCCGGACGCGTGCGCCGCATGGCGCGGCGCACGCGCGTGGTAGGAATCAACGTGCCGCCTGCGCTAGGGTGACGCCACCTGACGCAGGAGGAGAACATGGCAGGACAGAAGGGCAAGGTCGCGATCGTGACGGGGTCGGCCACGGGATTGGGCGCCGCCGCCGCGGTGCAACTGGCGGATCTCGGTTGGAACATCGTCGTCAATTACTCGCGCAGCAAGACGGAAGCCGACGAAACGATGGCCGCGGTGACGGCCAAGGGCGTCGAGGCCATCCTGGTCCAGGCCGATGTCGGCGAGGATGCCGCCTGCCGCAAGCTGATCGACCAGGCGATGGCCAAATGGGGCCGCGTCGACGGCGTGATCAACAACGCCGGCACCACCACACCCAAGGCCCAGCAGATGGGCGACCTCGACGGCGTGGCGGCCGAGGATTTCGAGCGCATCAACCGCGTCAATGTCGTCGGGCCGTATCAGATGAGCCGCGCCGTGTTCCCAGTGATGAAAAGGCAATGGGAGGAGAAGGGCGACCGCGGCTCGATCGTCAACATCTCGTCGATCG
>DATEIF010000675.1:0-3610 GCA_035279205.1 Vineibacter sp. | reverse complement strand
CCGGTCGTGCCGGTGTTCCTCAACACCTATTACCCGCCCAACCAGCCGACGCCGCGGCGCTGCTATCGGCTGGGCCAGGCGATCCGCCAGGCGATCGAGAGCTTCGCCGGCGAGGCGCGCATCGGCATCATCGCTTCCGGTGGATTGAGCCATTTCACGGTCGACGAGGAACTCGACGGCATCGTGGTCAAGGCGCTGCGCGAGAAGGATGCGGCCCGGCTCCAGGCGTTGCCCCGCAACAAGCTCAACTCCGGCAGCTCGGAGATCCGCAACTGGATCTGTGTCGCCGGCGCCGTCGAGGCCCTCGATCTCGACTGGGTGGTCTACCGGCCCGGCTATCGCACGCCGGCGGGCACCGGCACCGGCCTGTGCTTCGCTGCCTGGCGCTGACCATGCCGCAGGCCCACTCGCAGGGCGCCGCCATCGCGACGTCGGTGGTCACGATAGACAGCGGCCGTCTTGCCGGGACTGCCGGCGCCGTGCGCAGTTTCAAGGGCATCCCGTTCGCCGCCGCGCCGGCCGGCGACCTGCGCTGGCGGCCGCCGCAGCCTGTCGCGCCGTGGTCCGGCATTCGATCCGCCACCGCGTTCGGGCTGGATTGCCCGCAGGCTCCCAACGGCGCCTCGCGCGCTCCCGGACAAGGCGAGGACTGCCTGCACCTCAGCGTCTGGACGCCGGCGCAGAGCGACAGCGAGCGACTGCCGGTGATGGTCTGGCTGCATGGCGGCGGCTTCACGGCCGGCACATCAGCCGACGTGCGCTCGCACGGCGAGAAACTGGCGCGGCGCGGCGTCGTGGTGGTCGCCGCCAACTATCGCGTCGGCCTGTTCGGTTTCCTGGCCCACCCGGACCTCAGCCGCGAATCGCCACACGGCGTCTCGGGCAACTACGGCCTGCTCGATCAACTTGCGGCCCTGCAGTGGATACAGCGCAACGTCGTGGCCTTCGGCGGCGATCCCCGGCGTGTCACGGCGTTCGGCGTGTCGGCCGGCTCGGCGTCGCTGGCGCTGCTGCTCACGTCGCCCCTGGTCCCCGGGCTCCTTCACCAGGTCATCCTCGAAAGCCCGGGCGCGTTCCGGCCTTTGGCCGGACTGGGCGAAGCCGAGGCCCTGGGCAGCAGCCTGGCAGCCGACATCCGATCGCTGCGCCAGTTGAGCGCCGGCGATCTCTTTGCCCGGACGGCGCGCGCCGTCCCGGCCATGCGCGGGCTCACCACGCCGCGCGTGCTGCGGCCAATTTGCGACGGCTGGGTGATCCCGCGGGACGAGCGTCCGGCGTATATCGGCGGACATTTCCACGCCGTGCCGATGATCATCGGCAACAACAGCGATGAAGGCTCGCTGCTGACCGCAGCATGGACCGTGCGCACACGCGCTGACTATCGGACGTTGATGGCGGAGACCTTCGGCGATGCTGCCGATGAAGCCCTGAGCCTGTATCCGGCAGCCTCGGACAGCGACGTGCCCGGCCGTGTGGCCGAAGTATTCGCCGACACCCAGTTCAACTTCGGCGTCCGCGGCGTGGCGCAGGCCGCGATCGCCCGACAGCCGCGCACATGGCGTTATGTTTTCACGCGCCGGCGTGCCGGCGGCGACGTCGCGCCGAACCACGGCGATGAAGTGGCCTATGTGTTCGGCAACATCGACGCCTCGCGCGGCAACACCCCGCTGCCCTTCGACGCGACCGACGAAAGTCTGTCGGATGCCATGATGGATGCGTGGGTCCGGTTCGCCACCGGCGGCAATCCCAACGGTGGCACCTTGCCGACCTGGCCGGCCTATGACCCCGCGACGGATCCCTACCTGGAGTTTGGCGACACCATCGGCGCCGCCCGAAGCTGGCGTGCTCCATCCATGGCGTTCATCGAACGCTTCTACGACAACCGCGGCGTGACCTGGGACGGGCGCAAGGTCGAGGCCTGACGCCCGCACCGCGGCTGCATGGTTGACGCCGCCCGGCAATGACGGTTATCGGAGACGAACCGATCGCTGAGCAGGGAGCCGTGCCCGTGGGGAGACGGCGTCAGAGCGCGAAAACCGGCGCGGGAAGCAATCGCGCCGCGCCGCGCAAAACCGACAAGAAAAAGACCGGCAAGAAGAAAAAGTCCGATCCGCGGTTCAACACGGCGCTGGCGCGCGGCCTGGATATCCTAGCGTCATTCCGCCAAGGAGAACCCTATCTCGGCAACGCCGAGCTCGCGCAACGGACCGGCGTCCCCAAGGCCACCGTGTCGCGGCTGACGTTCACGCTGTCCGAGCTGGGCTACCTGACGTCGCTGGATGACATCGGCAAATACGAGCTGGCGCCGCGCGTGCTGTCGCTGGGGTTCGCGGTCCTGGCCAATACCGAGATCCACATCCTCGCCCGCCCCCTGCTGCAGGAGTTGGCGCGCGACAGCGGCGGCGCCGTGTCGCTGGGCACGCGCGACGGGCTCAGCATGGTCTACACCGAGTATGCCCGCGGCGATGCCGCCATCTATCGCAACATTTCGATCGGCATGCGCATCCCGATCATCTCGACCAGCATGGGCTGGGCCTGTCTCTATGCCTTGCCGCCGCTGGAGCGTACCGCCGTCCTCGACCAGATTCGCGAGGCGCATCCGATCGACTGGCCGCGCATCCACCGGCGCATCCTGCGTGCCCTCCGTGACGTACACGACCAGGGGTTCTGTCTCGGGCTGGGCGAGTACACGCAGGGCATCAACTCCGCCGGCGTGCCGTTGATCCACCCCGACGGCAGCAAGACGCTGGCTTTGAACATCACCGGTTCGATGTTCCTGCTGACCAAGGATAGCCTCGAACAGAAATGGGGGCCGCGCCTGGTCGAGATCGCCCAGCGGCTGCGCGGCGACGTCCCCGACAACCGGCGTTCGGGCGGAGCTTGAAAACGAAACCGCGCCGGAGAGGGAGCCGGCGCGGAGTCGGGGACCTGACTTTTCTTCGTTATACGTCCTACTACCCGTACCACGCGTTGCTACGCGTACTACGCACCGACGTGAGGGGGCGTCGGATCCTGATAACCCCTAGGCTTCTCCCACGGTTTGCAGGATCGAGGCCGTGAGTGCCTCGCCTGGGGTCTTGCCGGCCCAGACCACGTACTGAAAGGCCGGATAGAAGCGCTCGCACTCGCCGATCGCGACATCGACAAGATCTTCGAGCTGTTCGGCAGACAGTCCCGCCGTCCCGCGCAACGGGATGGAATGGCGGAACATCGGCAGGTTCTCCTCCGACCACAGGTCGAAGTGGCCCAGCCAGAGCTTTTCGTTCATCAGCGCCAGCAGCCCATAGACGTCGCGATGCCGCTCGGGCGGCACTCGCACGTCGAAGGCGCAGGTGAAATGCAGCGCATGCACGTCGTCGCGCCAGGCGAAGAACAGCCGGTAGTCGCACCACTTGCCCGCGACCTCGGCCGCGATCTCCCGCTCGCTCGTGCGGTCGAACGGCCAGTCGTTGGCCTGCACGACCCGCTCGATCAGATCCAGCGGATTGACCGGCCTGGGTCGGGTACGCTCCCGCTGCGACAACGCCATGCGGCCGATCTCCCCGGAATCCCGATGGCGACCGCCATCCGCCGGAACCGGCGATGTGGAGGTCGGAGAAGAGTCCATCGG